>CAZISU010000048.1:0-13202 GCA_964541935.1 uncultured Planctomycetaceae bacterium
TGTTCCACGGGCCCACCGGCGTGGGCAAGACGCACATTCTCGAAGGCATCCGCAGCGAGGCCCGACGACAGCGACGCAACGGACCGACGGCCATGTACCTCACGGCCGAGCAGTTCACCACGTTCTTCGTCGACGCCTTGCGCGGCAGCGGTTTGCCCAGTTTCCGTCGCAAGTATCGGGGCGTTGATATTTTGATTATCGACGACATTCAATTCTTCCGCGGCAAGCGTTCGACGTTGGTGGAACTGCACTACACGATCGACACGCTCATCCGCGAAGGTCGACAGGTGGTTTTGGCCGCCGACCGGCCGCCGAGCGAATTGGACGGGCTGGGAAACGAACTGATCACGCGTATCGAAGGCGGCATGATCTGCGCCATCGAACCGCCCGACCGCGCCACGCGGCTGGAGATCGTCGCCAAGCTTGCCCGCGAGATGGGCGAGCAATCTAAATTCAAGGTTCCGCAAGACGTGCAGGAATTTATCGCCTCGCGATTGAGCAGCCATGCTCGGGAGCTGAGCGGCGCGATTTGCCGCTTGCAGGCCACGGCCGAGGCCTTCGAGCGGCCCATCACGTTGGACATGGCCGAAGAGTCGCTCTCTGACATGGTCCGACACAGCGGACGGCTGGTGCGATTGCCCGACATTCAACGGGCCGTCTGCGATAGTCTGGGGCTGGAGCCCGACTCTTTGCAATCCGCACGCAAGGCCAAGACCATCAACCACGCCCGCATGTTGGCGATGTGGCTGGCTCGCAAACATACCCGGGCCGCGTTGTCCGAGATCAGCAGCTTCTTCGGCCGCCGCAGCCACAGCACGGTAATCTCGGCGCAACGTCGCGTCGACGGCTGGATCGCTGCGGAAACGCCATCGCGGGTTTTCGAAGATACATCTACGGTCGATGAGACGATCCGGCGCATCGAGCAGTCGCTCTTGGCGGGGTGACAATTGTATACTGGGTCATGCCCCGGCCTACATTGATTATTTCGCCTAAACACTTACCCAACGATGGCGTTACCCCTCCTGCCTCTGTAAAATAAGGTTCATTGTGGGCGGACTCTTCTTTCTCGACCGCCCGATTGGTTTGGAACAGAAAACGGAGGTGAGCAGATGAGACGTTTTGTTGCATTCTTGCTGTTTTGGGCTGCTGTTCTTCTTGTGTGCCGAGTTGCTGCAGCCGAGCCGCCGCAAGGGCAATCGGCCGCAGAAGCCGGGCCGTTTCGCTATCCCGAAGCTACGCACGGCAAGGGCGAGTTGAAGTATCGCGAGGGGTTGCCGGTTCTGATGGTGGAGGGCTCGCCCAAGGAAATTGGGCAACAGATCGGCGTGCTGGGCGTGCGGCCGGCTGCGCGGGTGATTAAATTTCCGCGTGACATGCTCAAAGATCGCGGGGCCGAGCTTCTCTATCCGGTGCTGTACTATGTGGGCAAGTCGATGCATCCGCGCTTTCCCGCGCATCATAAAACTGAACTGGCCGCCATGGCCGAGTCGTCGGGTTGTAAGCTCGAAGAGTTGATCGTAATCAATACCATCGACAACATCTCGCGAATCTTCGGCTGTTCGAGCATTGCGGTCGAAGCCGAGCGGAGCCGCACGGATGGGCCGTTGCTGGGACGCAACTTCGACTTCCCCACACTGGGCTACCTGCAAGATTACACCCTGGTGACGGTCTATCGGCCCGAGGGCAAACATGCTTTCGCTTCGATCGGATTCCCCGGGCTGCTGGCGGTTCTGTCGGGTATTAACGACGCCGGGCTTTCGCTAGTTACACACGCAATGTTCTCTTCGGCCGACGGCGCACCATCTTTCTCACCCAAGGGGACGCCAGTCGGGTTGGTGCTGCGGCGTATTCTGGAAGAGTGCGAAACGGTCGAAGAGGCCGAGAAGTTACTGCGGGAATGTAAGCGGACGACGTACCTGACCATCGTCGTGTGCGACAAACGTCGGGCCGTGGCCATCGAGATCACGCCCAAATCGGTCTGCGTGCGCCCGGCCGAACGGGGCATGCTGTTTACCACCAACCACTTCCGCAGCGACGAGTTAAAAACCTCGACCGGTTGCTGGCGATACCGCTATTTATTGCAGGTCCGAAACCGCGAGGAGTTGGGCATCGACGATATCACTCGCCTGCTTCACGGCGTAAATCAGGGCAGTTTAACCATGCATACGATGAAATTCGAGCCGAAACGCTTGAAAATGCGGCTGGGGTATGGGAAACTACCATCTTCGGCCCAGCCGTTGGTCGCGCTCGAACTGGGGCCGCTGTTTGCCGACGGCAACACACCCCAAACCTCCACAACAAGATAAAAGCCCTCCCATGAAACGACGAGAATTCCTCCACATCGCGGCGCCCACCGCTGCCGCTCTGGCCCTGCCATGCATGACTTTTGCCGCCGCCGATGAGAAGCAACCCGCGGGGCGCTTCACGCTCTGGCAACTGCCGCCGCAAACCCATTCGCAAAACATGTGCTACGTTCTGCGCAGCGATGCCGGGCGGCTGATTGTGATCGACGGCGGCACGAGCGGCGACGCGGGCTATCTGCGCGGATTCCTGGCCGCCTTAGGCAACCGCGTGGACGCTTGGTTCATAAGCCACGCCCACGACGACCACTACGATGCCGTAACGGCTATTCTCAAGAAGCCGGGCAAGCTCGAAATAGACAAGTTCTACGGCTCGCTGCCGGAGGACGAGTGGATCAAGAAAAACGAGCCCCAATCGCTGGGCCGAGCCGTGGCGTTCAATCGGGCCGTCAAGGATTCGGGCCACAGGGTGAGCGAGTTGCGGCTAGGGCAAGTCTTGCACGTCGACGGCATTCGTATCGAGATCCTGGGCGTGAAGAACCCGGAGATCACGCCCAATGCGATCAATAATTCGAGCGTGGTGATGCGTGTTTCGGACCGCGATAAAAAAGTGCTCTTCACCGGGGACCTGGGCGTCCAGGGCGGTCGCAAGCTGATGAAAACGCCATACGCCAAGCAACTGACGGCCGACTACGTGCAAATGGCCCATCACGGCCAAAACGGCACGGATGAAAACTTCTACAAAGCCGTGGGAGCCAAGCAATGCCTGTGGCCCACGCCGCGCTGGCTGTGGGATAACAACAGCGGTAAGGGGAAGGGATCCGGGCCGTGGAAGACGCTGGAAGTTCGCGCGTGGATGGAGAAGATGGGGGTTGCTAAGAACTACGTTTCGGCCGATGGTTTGTTCCAGATCGGAGCGAAAGATTTGATTCAGCAATAGGTCTTCTGCCTATCCTGTCAATCCAGTTCATCCTGTCTCAAAAAAACGTTTGGACCATCGTTTTGGTGCGTTTTGGCAAGAAAGCAGATTCCCGACAGGATTACCAAGATGAACAGGATAGTCTTATGTCAACATGAATTGGTGTCGTGGCCAAATCTCAGACTACGACTAGCTCGGCGTCGGTGACTTGCGGCAGTTGGCGCAGATGCCGGTTACGAACATGCGGTGGCTGGAGATTTCGAAGTCGTGTTGTTGGGCCACGCTCTGGCTGATGCGGTCTAGCTCTTCGCTTTGAAATTCTATCAGCGTGTTGCAGACCTGGCAGTGCAGGTGGTCGTGGCGGGGGTAGCCGTAGGCGTGTTCGTATACGCTGCGTCCGGCCAGGGTCATTTTGCGGATGAGGCCGGCTTCGGTAAGTTCGGCCAGGGTGCGATAGACGGTGGGGCGGCTGACCTGGCGGCCGGCTATAGCCTCGCGTAGGTGGGCCATGAGCTCGTCGGCGTCGAAGTGGTCGTGATGGCTAAAGACCTGTTCGACGATGATGCGGCGTTGCTTGGTGACACGTTTTCCGCGCGATTTCAGGAACTGCGCAAAGCGTTCCAGGGGCGGCTGCGGAACTTCGATGGAATTCAGCGAAAAGTTATTCTCGTCCATATTCACGGCTAACCGATTTCATCGAGCAAGCGAGATACTGCCGTTTGGATTTTATCATCGGTTTCGTATGTACCGGCTTCGATCTGGGCGCGAATTTCATTTACGCGATCCTGACGGATGTCGGGGATCTGGTTTACCTGTTCGACCAGTTGCGAAGCTTCCTGCGCGGCGGACGATATCTGTAGTTCGTCGTTGATGGGCGCCGAAGGCTGGTTGGTTTCCGGCTTGGCAATTCGGTTATTGTGTGGTGAGCCGATGGTCTGTGGTCCGTGTAAGTGTGTGGGTCCGTAAATCTGCATCCTTGAATCTCCCTTGGACAATAAGTATTCTTCCCGCTCCGTTGCGTATCACGCTGAAAGCGTGTGTGAATCGAAGGCGACGGCCTTTTGCAACAGGGCGTGTGCCCTAACCGTCTCATCGACTTCCCGCTGCTTTGGATCCAACCAAAGCCACGGTACGCTGCTCGTATCAAAATACCCTTCTCAACGACCTGTAACGCCTGTGACGGCGGCGAACGCGCGGTCGTGGATCGAGTGTGTTGATTTTGTTATTCATCGTTTGGTTAAAATGGCAACACGTTAGTTGCGTTCGGTCGACCTTGTCGACGAGGCACAACTTATAGGTCAATCGGCGCCGTGCCGTGGCGCGGATTGTAGCGACCGTAGGTTAACGACCGGTGAAACTAGGCGGCCACGATAATCGTTTTTGTCCGCTTGATGGATCATGGCCGTTTCTTCCGCCACTGGCGCTACGACCGACACGTCGGTCAGTCGCCGCCCGAGCGGCATCAATTGTGTAACAACTAGTTTTGGCTAGCGGCGAAAAAGCTGAAACTTTTTGCCCCCGGGTTTGGTTCCTGAGGGATAGTCTAGTTTTTCCAGCAACTGCCAAGTATACGTATCTTCAGTTCGAAGGGTTCACCAAATCGATGCCCGAATTATAAAACCTCCCGCAAGACTAACCAAGGTCGAAGTTGTCGCAAGCTCGATAAACTCGCGATTTTACCCAAATGGTGAGCAATATCTCGCATGCCGCGGTTCCCACATTACCTATTCATCCTTTTCTCCGCAGGCCGACTGGCATTGCAGCACCATTGGGTGGTTCGATGCGGCCAAAATTCTCCCATGCTGACTTTTTTAGAAATTTTCCGCAACCAAGAGCGGCAAACGCGGTTTATCTAGGGGTAGTCAAGCTTTTTACCCCCCAAACCCAAGGAGAGAGAGTCATGCGAAGCTTGTTTTCAATGATGGCGATTGCCGCGGCGATCGTAGTTCTGCCAACAATTGCAATGGCGGATGGCGACAAAGACACGGCCAAAAAAGGCCGTAAAGGGCGCGGACGCCCCAGCGCGAAGGCCATGTTCGAGCGGCTGGATGCCGACAAAGACGGCCAGGTGAAGATCGCAGACCTGCCCGAGCGATTGCAGAAACGTCTTGGCGATAGCCTCAAAAAGGCCGACGCCAACGGCGACAAGCAACTTTCGATAGGCGAATTCGAGGCGATGTTGAAGTCTCGCATGGAAGCCGCGAAGGCCAAACGTGCCAAGGGAAAGAAAGATGGAGCCAAGAAAGACGGATCCAAAGCAAAACGTGGCAAGGACAAAAAAGGCAGCCCCAGGGCCAAAGGTGGCAAAGACAAAAAAGCTTGCCCGACAACCAAGGGGAAGAAGGGCTGCCCCACAAAGGGAGCCAAGGGCAAAAAAGGACATCCCACGCCCGACTTCAAGGCCATTTTCGCGAAATTAGACACGAACAAAGACCAGAAACTGTGCGTCGAGGAGTTCACGGTCGGAGCGAAGAAGATGCATGCACGGATCATGGCCCACATGAAAAAGGCCGGTCCGCGGCGTGGCGATCACCCGGGACATAGCGATCATATGCGTCGCGGCGGCCCGGAGATGGCCAAAAAGATACTTGCGAAAATGAAAGAGAAATTCGAGTCGGCCGACAAGAACAAAGACGGAAAAGTTTCGGCCGACGAAGTTCCCTCCGAGATGAAAGAGAAATTCGCAAAACTCTTGAAAATGGCCGACAGCGACGGCGACAAAGCCATCAGCAAGGAAGAGGGCAAGAAGCTGGCCGGCGAAATGATGAAGAAATTCGCCCAGGCCCGTCATAAGAAGGGCGACCGCAAAGGGCCCAGCGCGGAGATGATCAAAAAGATCCGCGAGAAAATGGACGAGCGATTCAAGGCCGCCGACAAGAACGGCGACGGCAAACTTAGTAAAGAAGAAGCTCCCGATCGACTCAAAGCGCACTTCGATAAGATCGATGGCGACAAAGACGGTCAACTAACCCGCGAAGAGCTGAAAAAGTCTTTTCAAGCCCGCCGTAAGGCAATGGGCAAAGGTCATAACCACGACCGCAAGGACAAAGACGGCAAAAAGAAAGCCTCTCCTCCTAAGCCTCCGAAAACTTAGTCCCGGACAATATCTCTAAGGACCTAGCCCAGGGTCGCCACCAATGGTTCTCCTGGGCTAGGGGTCCCAACCACAACGAAAAAGCCCAATGGGATTTCAGAGTCACGGTCAAAAATAGATATCTAACGAGATATTTACGCTTGTCACATGTCGTAAAAATATATTGGATGCCGGCCATCATATAAAGTAGTGGCCGACACTAAGTGTCTAATTTATTTCGCGGCTGAGACAAGCGTTTTTTATTTTCTTGTATTTGAACCCGAACGATTATTTGGTGTCTTTCGTACTAGAAGCTGGCCATAAAAAATGGAAGTGGTTAAGATTAAAGTGTCAGCCACGGCACGGCATTGGTTTTTAAAATGCTTAGGGCTTGTTCTAGCCCTCAACTAAAAAGCCGAAGGGCAAGTAGCCGCGGGGACGACCATCCGGAGGAGGTCGCTATGAGAAAGCACAAGTTCGGACAAGATCGGAAACGACAGGATCGGAGTTGGCAGGAGACGGAAGACCAACCGACGCCAGTTGTTTGCAAGGTCCAGTCGTACGCCCGCTTCAGCCGTTGGCTCGACGGCGAGTTGGCAAAGCTCGAACGTCGCTGGCGACATACCGCCGCGCCGGGCGCGCTCGACCCGCTTGCAAGAATGTCCTTTGGGAGTCAACCGTCTCGTCGACTTCAGAAGCCCAAGCCAAAGTAGTTTATTGGGGAACGGCTATTTCCCTACGCAAAAACGGCTGAAGATGCGGTCTAAGATGTCGTCGGTATAAATAGTGCCGACGACCTTGCCGAGTTCGTCTAATGCCACTCGCAGTTCGGCGGCGATAAGCTCTTCGCCGTCGATCATGCGGGATTCGTCTCCCTGGCTGGCAGCGATATGGCCTTGCACGATATCGCGGGCACGGCTGAGCGATTCGGACGCCATGCGAATGGACTCGCGGCAGCGGACGGCCGTGGGGGCAACAACCGCCGAAGCGTTTGCCACGACTGCTAGCACGGCTTGGCGCAAGCGGATGCGAAGCTGGTCGACTCCTTTGCCGGTGAAGCTGCTGGTTGCAATCGCATCGTGTTCCGCGGCGCTGTCCTCGTTTAAAACCTCGGCCACATCGCACTTTGTCAAGGCGATGATCCTCTTTTGCGTGCCGCTATCCGCTTCGCTGGGGCCACGATGCTGGGCAAGCTGCGACTCTTCCCAGGGATTGGGCCGACGGGTTGCATCGAGGCAGAGGATTCGCACCTGCGCCGTTTGGGCCTGCTGCACGGCGATCTCTTGAGATTCTCGATCGACGTCGGGCGATGTGCTCGCCACGGAGGATGCAGCGCTTTGCATATCGACCCCGGCCGTGTCTATGAGACTGCAGGACACGCCGTCGAGATCGAGTTTGGCGGTGATATAATCGCGGGTGGTGCCGGCGTGACGGGAGACAATGGCCTTCGATTTTTCAGTCAGTTCGCTGGAGGACTGGGCGCTGGAGGAGAGGGCATTGAAGAGGCTGCTCTTGCCGGTGTTGGGCCAGCCGACGAGTGCCACGCGCGGTAATTGGTCGGGCGTGGCACGGGAGCTGATTTGACTGGCGAGTTTGTCGGTGATTTCCGCGGCGACGGCCAGTTGTCGTGCGAGTTCCGCGGGCTCGATGAAAGGCAAATCCTCGTCGGCGAAGTCGAAACCGGCTTCGAGGTGGCCCAAAAGATCGAGCAGTGTGTCGCGGAGAACGTGGAGCGGGCGGGCCAGTCCGCCGGCAAGTTGCGCCAGCGCGACGTCCAACTGCTGCTGGTCGTGGGCGTCGATGACACCCAAGACGGCCTCGGCCTGCGTGAGGTCTATGCGGCGCGAGAGGAAGGCTCGTAGCGTGAATTCGCCGGGTTGGGCCAGTCGGGCGCCGGCCGTGCAAAGCTGCTCGATGAGCAAATCCAAAAGCGGTGGGCTGCCAAGCGTGTGGAACTCGGCAACGGGCTCGCCCGTGTAGCTTTTTCGGCCCGGCCAAAGAAAAACCTCGCAGGGCAGAGGAGAGGGCAGCGAATTCAAACGCAGGGTTCCAGCCAGCGCGGTGGGGCGGTCGACGTCGGCCGGACGCTGGGGTCCGTCGGCATGAAAGACGGTCGCGAGGCACGTTAGCACGCCCGGACCGCTCATGCGGACGATGCCGCGAGCCGCTCCTCCGGGTGGCGAGGCGACGGCAACAATGGTTTCTTCGAGTTCGCTCATGCGACAATCGTACTCGGGCGAGCCCGGGGTGAACACCGGTCACAATCGACCGGACAAACGAGATTCTGTTTTTTTCATTTTCAGTGGGAGACACACTAACCCGAAGCGCAAGCGAAGGGAGAAGCGACGTTTACCCTGGCTTCTCCCTTCGCTTGCGCTTCGGGTTAGTATTATCGACTGGCATTTCCCCCAGCTCCCCATACCTCCCATTTTCCGGTGACTGAAGATTTTTATGATCTTTTTGTCAGAGCATTGACGTCAATTGGCCGAAATGATAAACTACTTTGTATCACAAAGTGAATAGCCGGTTTCGGGAGACTATATCATGAATCGCGATGAAGCCCAGGCCCGCATGTCGGAAATCCAGCGTATTATGGAGCGGGCCACGCTGTGGACACTTCTGCCGGGCACGGCGGCCGTACTGGGCGGACTGCTGGTGCTGGTGGGTTGCGGGGTGAGCTACAGCATGTTCCGCTCGCTCGACTTTGCAGCCATGCTCAACATGCCCGTGAACAAGCAGGTGACGTTCTGCTTGATGTGGTTTTTGATCGGCGTGGCGGGAGTTGTGCTCGAAGCGGTGTTTACGTCGCGGGCGGCAAAGCGGCAAGGGATCTCGCCCACGGCCCGCTCGGCGCGGGTGGCTGCGTTTTCGATAACACCCAGCGTGGTGGTGGCCATGGTGCTGACCGTGAAGTTTCTGATGCACACCTATCCGAAGCCGGAGGAAATTCGCTACATCGTGC
Source organism: uncultured Planctomycetaceae bacterium (assembly GCA_964541935.1). Taxonomy (GTDB): domain Bacteria; phylum Planctomycetota; class Planctomycetia; order Pirellulales; family Thermoguttaceae; genus JAFGTN01. The sequence continues at coordinate 9,255 of CAZISU010000048.1, forward strand.
CGGTATGGATGATGCTCTACGGTACGGGGGTGTACACGGCCGGCCTGTTTTCGATCCGGCCGCCCCGCGTGCTGGGAATTGTTTTCATCGCCATGGGCATCGTCGCCCTAATAGCCTTCGAGAACTATGGCTTGGTGTCGGCCGCTTTGTCCTTCGGCATGTTGCATATAATCTTCGGTCTCTATATTCTCCGCAAACAGCGACAAGATCGGGCGCCATGAGCAAGCGAGTCAAACCTGACGACATCGACTCGGTGATCCACGAGCGAGTGCGGCTGGCTATCGTCTCGGCGCTGGCAGTTGCGCCGGAGTTGAGCTTCAACGAGTTGAAGGAAACGCTCTCGCTGACCGACGGCAACCTTAGCGCCCACTCGCGGACACTCGACAAGGCCGGGTACATCGTGATCGAAAAGACGTTCCAGGGGCGTCGGCCGTTTACAACCATGCGTTTGAGCCCCAAGGGTCGAAAGGCTTTTGAGCGTTACGTGCAAACGCTGCGTAAAATCATCAATGAAGGAGACAAGACTGTGGAGGATAGTTCTTAGTTTATTTGCGTTGCATTTACTCAGTTTCATTTTTTTTGGGCACTCACTTTGTGCCACAAAGTACTTTATGAGAGGTTATCATGAAACGCCGACTTTTACTGATTCTGCCCGCTCTTCAGCAGTTGCGTGACTGCGAGTTTCGTTTGATCAAGTACTCTCGTTTTCCGCCGCTGAGCCTGCTGACCTTGGCGGGGCTGACGCCGGAGGACGACTGGGAGATCATTGTGCGTGACGAACACGTTGAATCGTCGCAGGTTGACGGGCACGTCGATCTGGTGGGGATTCAGACGTATATTTCTTCGGCCTACCGCGCGTACGAGTTGGCCGACCGCTGGCGGGGCCGAGGGACGAAGGTCGTGCTGGGCGGGCTGCATCCGACAAGCATGCCAGACGAGGCGGCCAAACATGCCGACGCGATCTGCCTGGGCCCAGCCGAGACAATTTGGGAACAGGTCTTGGAAGATTTTAAGCAGGGGTGCCTTAAAAAACAATACCACGGTCGCTGCCAGGGGTCAGCCGCACTTGTACCCGTGCCACGTAGCGATCTGATGAACCCACGCGCATACCTGATCCGCAACACGATGGTGACATCGCGGGGTTGCCCGCACTCGTGCGACTTTTGCTACAAATCCAGCTTCTGGGGCGCGAACTATTACGAGGCGCGACCGATTGCCGAGATCGAACGGGAGTTGGAGACGATGGACGACCGTCTGGTCTTCTTTCTCGACGACAATCTGCTGGCCAACCGGCGTCACGCGCGAGCCATGTTCGACGTACTGCGTCGTGCGGGCATTGTCTGGCAGGCGGCGGCTTCGCTGGACGTGGCGAGCAATGCGGGCTATCTGGAAGAGGCCTACGCGGCTGGCTGTCGCAGCCTTTTCGTGGGTTTCGAGTCGCTCTCGCCGGAGAATATGCGTGGCAACAACAAGCCGGTCAATGCGGCGACCGACTATGCCATGGCCTGCCGGCGGTTCCACGACGCGGGGATCATGATCAACGGCAGCTTCGTTTTCGGGTTCGACTGCGATGGGCCCGACGTTTTCGATCGCACCGTGGAGTTCGCCATCGAGAACAAGATATTGACGGCCACGTTTCACGTGCTCACGCCGCTGCCCGGCACGCGGGCTTTCGAGCGACTGGCGGGCGAGGGCAGGCTGCTGCATCGCGATTGGTCGTACTACGATACGGACCACGCCGTTTTCCGGCCCAAGCGGATGACCGCAGAGCAACTTGAAAAGGGACACAAACGTGCCTATCGCGAGTTTCTGAGCTACGGCTCGATATTGCGTCGCTCGCTGGGATTGCCGGGCGCGATGAAGCGGATTGCTTATAACGTGTCGTGGATGCGAATCGACCCGCTGTGGGTAGCCATTATCAGGGCGGGGCTGATGCCACTGGCCAGACGTGTTTTCGAGCGGGTTCTTCGGGTTGGCACAAAAGCCCCGGAGGGAGTACGCGAACCATTATCAGACAAGTCGAAGATACCAGGAAACCTGCAATTATCTACGCCGCCCGATCAATCGGCCCATTAGCCTCACAATTACTCATCGATACTTTTTGTCACATTCACCAAACATCTTTTCGCTGCTGTTACACAGCCTATACCAATTGCATGATCCATCAAACATGACGCATGCCGAAATTCCTGCTGTAATCACCCACCTGCAGGAGTCTTATAAGGTACATTTTACATTGCAGGGCATGTAACGAACATTAGCCACATAGTGAAGCCCCAACAATGAAAAAACGACATCACAGAAGAGGCGCGCTCCTCGTTCTTGCAGCAATTCTCATGATCTTAATGGGAGCCATGCTCGCTTTTACCGTGGATCTAGGATTTCTTTTATCGGCGCGAACGGAGATGCAACGCTCGGCCGATGCGGCGGCATTGGCCGGCGCATGGCAAATGGTAAGTGACGACATCTTGCGGAACGAAACAAATGCTATCGACAGTGCCGCTCGAGAAACGGCCGTAGATTTAGCCGCCTTGAATCAGGTTATCCAAACCAGCCCTTACCTGGACGTGGAAAACGATATTAAATTGGGCTATTTGGCCGATCCGTCAAATCACAATGAGAGCATCTCGTTTTACAATCCCCGCCAGTACAACACGGTACAGGTGACGATGCAATATTCGGCCGAGAAGAATTCGCCGATTTCGCTTTTATTCGCACCTCTGATAGGAATAAATTCATCCGATCTGGCGGTCACGGCGGCAGCCACGTTCTCAACAAATAACACTGTCGGCTTTCACATCACCGACAAAACGGGCAACTGCAGTCTAATGCCTTTCACGGTCACAGTCGAAGATTGGGAAAATCTTCTTGCCGGCAACGGAGATGACAATTGGGCATTCGATCCGGAGACGGGCGAAGTATCACCCGGCCAGGACGGCATCCCCGAGATGCGCATGTTTCCCGAAAGAGAAAACACAAGCAAAGGCAACGGTAAGAGTCAGGGTGTAGGCGGAGGCATCACGCCCGGAAACTTCGGCACGGTTGACATCGGAAACACAAACAACGCCGCACCGGACCTATGGCGGCAAATCCGCGAAGGACCATCGGCCGAAGACTTTGCGTATTATCCGAATAACGAACTGAAACTGGACCCCGTCACCGGGAAACTCTATCTGAACGGTGACACGGGCATAACTGCCAGCATGAAAAAGGCCTTGGCAGACATTATCGGAGAACCACGAACGATTTTTCTATATAACGACGTTACCGGGCAGGGTAACAATACTTGGTTCACCATCGTGGGTTTCGCGGGAGTTCGAGTTCTAGATTTCACTTTAACCGGCAAAGATAAATACATACTTATCCAGCCGGCGGTCGCCGTCGATAGCACGGCCATCAGCGGCGATACCGATTCGAGCTACTTTGTGGGCCCGCCCGTACACTTGGTCCGTTGACCAATTGAATGATTCTCAGGAACATGACACTGGAATATTTACAGTCATTTCCACAATTCTGGCGTCGTACGCCTGCTTGAGGTTACTCATCACAGCAGGCTGCCGAGCCACGAACTACCGCCGGCTCAGCAGAATCTCCGCCCTCCCGACCCCATGCCGAGATTTTTCAACGGGCTGCTAAGCTGCCACATACTCCGGGTGAAGCCCTGGGGTATACTCTTAATAGAGGAGGGGCAGTACAATGATTACCAACAAGAGTTTATATTACGGTGTACAATCGGAGAGTTTTGGCTACCGCAAAAGAAAAGGCGCGGTAGCCGTTCTTGCGGCCATACTAATGGTCTTTATGGTCGCGTTGCTGGCGTTTACGATTGACCTTGGTTATTTGTTATCCGCTCGCACGGAAATGCAACGCACGGCCGACGCGGCCGCCTTGATGGGCGCGTGGGAAATGGCCGATGCTGATTTCAACGTCAGGGTCTTGCACGCTGAC
>CAZISU010000049.1:0-13195 GCA_964541935.1 uncultured Planctomycetaceae bacterium
CCGATGGCCCACGGGTTTTTTAGCAGTCGGTCGTAGAGTTCCCGGGCGAATTCACAGCCCGGCCCCGGCTCCCAACTGTTTACGAATGCGTGCGTGCTGGTTCCGCCCAGCGACTCTTGCCGCTCGACGAGCACGACCTCTGCACCAGCGCGGGCCGCCGCAAGCGCCGCCCCAAAACCGCCGCTGCCGCCACCGACAACACAGACATCTGTTTCGATCTCGTCGAAAGATGTTCCCGCCACCGGCTCGTCAATGGCCGGCCCGGGCGAATCGCTAACAGGCTTTCTCTTCGGCTCGGTCAAATTATATTTCTTCGTCCAAAGAGCGATGACCTTTTTGATTTGCGACTCGCTCAAAGCCCGATCATAAACCGCAATCTCGGAAATACGGCCCTTCCAGTGCATCAGCTCGCGACCGGGCACGACAAGCCCTCCGATCCAGGCCTTCGCGGCCATGATCGGTGCTGAAACCGAACCACTAGCCTTGGCGCTCACTTTCGGCCCGAAAAAGACTCGCGCCGATTTTGCACTCAACACACCCCCGAAAACAGTCCGAGTTCCCAGCACTACGGGCGTCGTAGCCGAAAGGGTTTTTCCTTTTTTATCGCGAACAATAAAGCGGACATTGCTATGCTCGTCCACGTCCAATTGCACCAGCGGCACCATGCCGTCACGGATTCCCAGCAGACTTACAGACATCTCCTCATCGGCCTGAGCAACCCCCAAAACGGTCATCTGCCGAGTTTTTGGCGAAAGGATCTGACGCGGAATCAGCATCAGCGTGTCGGAGGTAAACACGATCTCAGCCTTCTCCGCGTCGAGCTTGGGGCCCTTAGCACCGGGTGCGACAACCGCAACATGCCCGGCCGAGGAAAGATCGCGCCACTCGACAACCCGGCCGTCGCGTACCTCGACGCCCTTGTCGGCCCGCAAATGCAGGCAAAGCCCTTCGCTCGGTAACACATCGCCCCAAGCGTTTCCGCTGCCGAGCATCGCGCATAACAAGAATATGCCAAACTGAAGTGTCACGATTTTTCGGTACATGTTTTACAGTCCTTTGCCTGTTACTCTGAATCGGCCCGCCGTATTCAGTTGAAAATCAAGGAATCACACCACCCCCGACACGTTTGCGGGGGCGGTGCGGTCCTGCTGGAAACTTCCTAGCCGGCTCGTCGCCAAGCCAACAGCGCGCCGACCGCCGTTAGTAAAAGTACGAGCGTAGAGGGTTCCGGAACCGGCGGCGTGATTGCACCGTCAATGCCATAGACCTGCAGATTCTTCCAGTTGGTTGCCGTAAAGACATCTCCACTATTCAACCCAAAGAAACCGACGCTTCCCGTGCCGAGGATCTTATCCAGGCTATCGTCGAGGAACGAAAGCTCGACCAGTTTATTGTTAAAAGCTTCGTCAGTGGCAACCACTCCGTCGATCTGCACGTTTCCGTTTTCCGTGGTGGAAACGGAAAGCTTCGTAACGAGGTCCTTTCCGGTCAGGCCCGCAACCGGGTCCGCCATCTCCAGGTCGACTTCCAAGAGCACGTCGGTCGTTCCCAAGATTCCTCCCGTCTGACGAATGAGAGCGATCTTGCCGCTGTCGTCGGGGTTGATATAAATCCCGTAGAACGATCCGCTCGCGCCGGTTGTCATGTCGGCGTCTTGCACTCGCGCGGCCAGGCCGGAGAATGTGTCGGCGACCGAATCACCTCCCACGCGGATATAGGTAGATGCCACAATGTTTTCCCACTCCTCGGCGGCCGTCTCTTCGCCCGTATACACGGCAACCGCAACTCCCGCGGCGCTGTTTTCCGGTCCGGCGGACGATTCGGGATCTGGCAACGTCCATCTTGCATGACGGTAAGGCACCTCCAGCGGCATCTCCGATATGCCCGTGCCAGCCGTGAAGGTATCCCAGTTGCCTGGGTTGACTCCACCGTATCTTTCGTCCAAAAGCGGAGACACCGGTTCTTCCAGCGGGTTCCAGGTGACTGCGTACTTTGTGCTTAGATAATCGGCCACATCGTTCTGCTCCACTTCAGTCAGTGCCCGATCGTAGACCAGAAGCTCGGCGATCGTCCCATTCCAGGTGGTCAGTGCCCAGCCACCGACATAGTAGTCAGCGGCCGCCATGTTCGGGGTCAGCGCCGGCCCGGACGAAATATAGCCACCGCCGCCGCCAAATCGGGCGATGGCCGTATTTGTTAAACCGTCCTCGGAAAGGGATAGTACTCCGTTGTAAATGCCGTATTGGCCCACATTGCTTGTTGCTCCGTTGGCGTTGAGCGTTTTGCCAGCCGTGTCTCGCAAGATAAATCGAATCGAACCGTTCGTCTGTGTGTCAAGCTGCGTCAGCGGATTGACGCCGCCGGTACGGATGGTGAAGATACCGGTTCCAGCCGTTCTCGCCTGGGCGACCGAGAAGATGGTCATTTCCGTGAAGTTGTCAGGCATCACCTGGGTCGAAAATTCAAGAACCGCGTTTGCGCCGTCGAAATCGAGCGACGGCTGACTGTTCAGGTTCACGTCCGCCGCCGTGTAGGTCGGCTCCTTGCCGAAGTCCGCATAAGCGTCGTGCCCTTTGCCCGATTGGTCCGCCCAACCGGTAACACTTCCTCCATTAAGCGTAAGGCCCGTGCTCGCGTCCAGCCAAAGCTGCAAGCCGTCGGTGACGGGCGTTTGAGCAGTAGCCGCGCCAGCCAGCAGACCCAATATTACGACAACCGCGATGCAATTCGCAATGAAACGAGATCTCATGATAGCTTTCTCCAATTTGTGAAACATGACAAGTAAAACAAAGATGTCTTCCAACTAGATAGCCCCAAAAAACTGTGGCAAACAATAAACCACGCCACCCGCCGAAGCGTGTCTGCAGGATGGCGTGATCTTATTGAAAATTTCCTAGCCGGCTCGCCTCCAAAGCAGCAGCGAGCCCATCGCCGCGAGAAGCATCACGATAGTCGACGGCTCCGGCACGGAAGCCGAAGTCGCGCCGACCTGCCAATTGGTGGCCAAGATCGTGGCGTCCACGTCGTCGACCGTTCCGTCGGCGTTGAAGTCGCCCATGAACCAGTTGGCACTGGTGGATTGCCAATTATCGGCCAGAATCGTGGCATCCAAATCGTTCACCACGCCGTCCTTGTTCGCATCGCCGGGAATCACCTGGATCGGCGGCGTGATTGCGCCGTCGACGCCATAGACCTGCAGATACTTCCAGTTGGTTGCCGTGAAGAGATCGCCGTTATTCAGCCCGAAGAAGCCGACACTTCCCGTGCCGAGAATCTTGTACATGCTATCGTCGAGAAACGAAAGCTCGGCCAGCTTGTCGTTAAAGCCCTCGTCGGTGGCAATAACTCCGTCGATCTGCACGTTTCCTTCCGCCGTAGTAGATACGCTAAGCTTCGTAACAAGGTCTCTGCTGGCCAATTCCGCAACAGGGTCTTCCATTCCCAGATCGGCTTCTAAAAGCACATCGGTCGTTCCCAGGATCCCTCCCATCTGTCGGATGAGCGCAATTTTGCCACTGCCGTCGGGATTGACATAGATCCCATAAAAAGATCCGCTCGTGCCGTTGACGAGGTCGGCGTCTTGCACTCGCGCAGCCAAACCGGAGAATGTGTCGACGACCGAATCGCCACCCACGCGGATATAGGTAGACGCTACAACATTTTCCCACTCCTCGGCGGCCGTCTCTTCACCCGTGTAAACTGCAACTGCAACACCCGCGGCGCTATTGTCCGGTCCGGCGGCTAGTTCGGGATCTGGCAACGTCCATCTTGCATGACGGTAAGGCACCTCCAGCGGCATCTCCGATATGCCCGTGCCAGCCGTGAAGGTATCCCAGTTGCCTGGGTTGACTCCACCGTATCTTTCGTCCAAAAGCGGAGACACCGGTTCTTCCAGCGGGTTCCAGGTGACTGCGTACTTTGTGCTTAGATAATCGGCCACATCGTTCTGCTCCACTTCAGTCAGTGCCCGATCGTAGACCAGAAGCTCGGCGATCGTCCCATTCCAGGTGGTCAGTGCCCAGCCACCGACATAGTAGTCAGCGGCCGCCATGTTCGGGGTCAGCGCCGGCCCGGACGAAATATAGCCACCGCCGCCGCCAAATCGGGCGATGGCCGTATTTGTTAAACCGTCCTCGGAAAGGGATAGTACTCCGTTGTAAATGCCGTATTGGCCCACATTGCTTGTTGCTCCGTTGGCGTTGAGCGTTTTGCCAGCCGTGTCTCGCAAGATAAATCGAATCGAACCGTTCGTCTGTGTGTCAAGCTGCGTCAGCGGATTGACGCCGCCGGTACGGATGGTGAAGATACCGGTTCCAGCCGTTCTCGCCTGGGCGACCGAGAAAATGGTCATCTCCGTAAAGTCGTCCGGCATCACCTGGGTCGAAAATTTAAGAATCGCGTTTGCGCCATCGAAATCGAGCGACGGCTGATTGTTCAGGTTCACGTCCGCCGCCGTGTAGGTCGGCTCCTTGCCGAAGTCCGCATAAGCGTTATGCCCGTTGCCCGATTGATCGGCCCAACCGGTGACATACTGTGCGTCGAGCGTGAGGCCCACACCCGCGTCCAAGTGTAGCTGCAAGCCGTCGGTGACGGGCGTTTGTGCGATAGCCGCGCCGGCCAACAGCCCCAATAGCATGACAACAGCAATGCAACTAGTGACAATCCGTAATCTCATGATAGATCCTCCAAGTCAGAAAAGTAACAAAGTCGGAACCGAAGCATATTGCTCGGTCCAAACCCCCGTGAAAAACTTCAAAACTAAAACTACTAGAAAAACCTATCTCTGTTCCAAATGCTCTTTAGCCGCGATTTTTCTTATTGCGATTAAACCGTAACTACCTCCATGCCATGGCTCACCAACGCCTTCTCGTCTTGGCCGGCGATCCCCTTGTCCGTGACGAGCGTATCCACACAGCCGATGTCGCCCATGTAAGCAAAGCCTGTCTTGCCATACTTGGTCGAGTCGGCCAATAGAACCACCTCGCTCGATTGCGTAATCGCCTTGCGTACAACCTCCGCCACGTCGATCTGATTGGCGGTGATGCCATGCTCTAAGGTGAATCCGTCGGAGCCGATGAAGGCCTTGTCAACATGTATCTGGGTCAACTCGCGAAGCGCGATCGGACCGACCATTGCCTCCGCGGCCGCCTTGAACTCGCCGCCGACAAGTGTGACTTGCAACGAAGGGTTAACCCGCGCGTACGGCAGCAACAGGGTCGAATTGGTCACAATGTGGACGTCGCGTTTGCCCAGCAGGTATTTCCCGATCAGGCTGGTCGTCGTACCCGCGACAATGATCGCATGGTCGCCGTCTGAGATCATCTCCGCCGCGCGACGAGCTATATTGTCTTTACACTCGGCGTTGGACTTCTGTCGCTCTAGAATATGCGGATGAAACGCCGGCACCGCGCCGCCATGCGTGCGGATAATAAGCCCTTCGCTTGCAAGCGACTCCAGGTCGCTTCGAACCGTGACGACCGACACGTTCGTTTGCTTGCTAATCTCCGAAACCGAAACACCTCCCTCCTGGGAGATAATGTCCAGTATCTGCTGTTTTCGTCTTTGTAACATTACATTTACCCTGCGTTTAGCTTTTACTTACCCACTTGCGAGCTTTCGTGTCGCTTTCACATGTCTTTCGTATTACTTTTTATAACAAATTGCCATTGCTTGTCAAGGGAATTAACCCGTGTATTGCGGATTTTACAAAATTGCACGAAACGGCCTCTTTTCGGTAGGCTGTGGGATTAATTCCACATCTCAAGCCTTGCGTCTCGCTGATTTGAAGAAAAGCCCGGCGAAAATGCACAATAAATACGACGCTACCCCCGGCTCCGGTATGGATGAAGTCTCGCCGACGCCAACTTGCCAGTTGGCGGCAAGGATCGTGGCATCCAGATTGTCAACATTCCCGTCACCATTGAAGTCGCCCTGCGACCAGTCGGCACCGGACTCCAGCCAGTTGGAAGCGAGAATCGCGGCATCGGCATCGTCGACGACGCCGTCGCGGTTAGCATCGCCCGGAACATGGCTAACAGGAAAATTCTCCAAGGTGAAATCAAGCCCGTACTTGATACTCAGATAGTCGCCCAAGTCAATCATATCTTCTTCACCCAAGGCTCGGTCGTACATCATGATTTCGGCGATATCTCCCTCGAACCATTCGTCGGGGAAAAGGCCGTACAAGGAGCCGATCCGCGTCTCGTATGGGATGATTACTCCGTCGAGGGTGCCGGTCACCGGGTCGGAGCCGTACCCGTTGGCGAATGATTGGATTGTAAACTCGCCCGAAGCTTCGTTGTAGCTCAGACGGCCCATCCAGATGCCGAACTCCTCCGGCAGCCCCGAAGCGCCTGCGCTGGCGAGCGTGTTGCCCGCAGTGTCTTCAAAGGCGAACTGCGCGACGCCTTGATCGTCGATGTCCAGTTGGAACGAGGGCGTAGAGGTGAAGCCACGTCCGCCGATCAGGCTGTAGCCGTCCTTGGTGCTACGCGCCACGGCAACAAGGGTCATTTCCTTGGTGTCACTATCGAAAATCTGTTTGTCGATTACCATAGACGTGTAATGCCCGTCGAATTGCAGCACCGGCCGATCGTTGATGTCGGCGTTCGAACTGACATACATGGGCTGAGCGGCAAGATCCGGGGCCTCGGCGTCGTTTCCGCCGCCCGACTGATCCAGCCACTGGTCGACGTATCCCCCATATGTTGTCACGCCCTCGTCCGCCTTCAGCCATACCTGCATGCCTTCGGTGGGAGGTTCGGGCGGGGGCAGGGGCTGCAAGAACTTTTCATCAAGATAAGCATGGACGGCAGCCAACTCGCGTGCGTCCAGCGCTCGGTCGTAGATCAACACCTCGGCAATGTCGCCATCCCAGAAAAACGAGTCGGGGCCCAGCGAGCCTATCGACTGGATCCCGGAAGTAAGCGCCCCGGAGCCTAAATCGGCCGTGGCCGAAGCCTCCGTCAAGCCGTTGAATAAATAGCTGGCGGTGCTTAAACCGGAGCCTGAATCGCGGCTCAGTATACCTGCGGCGATGCCGTACTCGCCGGCATGCCCCACAGTGGCGCTGGCGTTGGCGCTGCCGCCGGACGTCTTTACGATGAAGCGGCCGTTGCCCGCGCTGTCGGTGTCCAATTGGATCAGCGGCAACGACAAATTGGAACGAATGCCGATCGCCGAGGAGTTATTACCCGAATTGTACTTCGAGACAGCGAACATGGTAAATTCCTGCACGTCTTGGCCCAGAATCCGCTCGCTAATCGACAGCCCGTCGTCTGTCCCATCGAATTGCATGGTCGACTGGTTGCGCAGTTCGGCGACGGTCGCGACATAGTCGGGCCGCTTGTCCGCGTCGGTTTGAACCGCGTCGCGTCCGTTGCCGCTGCTATCGACCCATGTGGCAACAGAGCCGTCAAAGCCGGCCGTAGCTGGAGTTTTTCCACTGCCGTCAAGCACATCTCCCGACTTCAACCAGAGTTGCAGACCATCGGTGGGCATTGGCGGGGCCGTGAAGTATTTTTCTTCGATATAGGCGTGGACCTCGTCGATCTGTTGTGTGTTGAGAGGGTGGTCGAACACGAGCACCTCGGCGATTTGACCGTCCAACGACCGGCCCGAGCGGTTGTGGATATCGGCCAACACAAATTGCCCCTGGGGCAACACTTGCCCCGCGCCCGCGGTGAGAACCTGTGTGGCATAGTAGTGGCCGTCCAACGGCATCGGGTTGAGCCGCTTTTCGTTGCTGGAGTCGAACGAGGGAACGCCGTTGAGATAGTTTTGTACAAGGTTCGGATCGCTGGGATGGTTGTCGGCACCCATGTAGCCGATGTCGGAGCTGCCGCTTTGGCCTTGCATAAGTGCATAAGAACTGAACTGATTGATATCGATAAGCCCCTTGTAGTCGGGGAATACCGAGGCATAGTCTGTCTTAAAGACCGTGAAACTGGTCGAATAGTTGATCGAATCGGACGTCCAGAGGTTATCGTTGGACCCGTCGAACTCGACGCACGGGTTATAGATCCACCCCGCCGCGACGTCGACATATCCGGGCCGTTTGTCGGCTACGGCTTGCGCGGCATGATGGCTGTTGCCGCTGCTGTCGAGCCATTGGGCGACCGATCCGTCGAAACCCACCTCGCCGGGAGCGCGGCCGCTTGCGTCGCGGATACCCTCGTCGGCTTTTAGCCAAAGCTCCAGACCATCGGTGTAACTCAACTCCGCGCCGAACGCCGCGTTACATGGAACCGCGATTACCACTAGCAAGGCGACGTAAAGAATAACACGAGATGCTTGTTCGCACATTTATTTACTCATTCCAATTCGTGTGTCGATTGCGGGCGAAAGTTATTGGGGCCGTGCTGAGTGTTAACGCGCCTTCGAGGTAACCGTCGCTCCCATTGTGATCAACTCGGAGCCCCATTCCAAGGGACTGATCGCCGCTTGCACAAGACTCACATCGATATCGCCGACCAGACAGTCCTCTTGCACGGCCTGGGCAGCTCCCAAGCCGGCGGCGTGCCCCAACTGCATCATAGAGCGCGAAAGACGGCAACTTGCAGCCGCAATATGGCTCAAACTCGAACCGCGGCAAGCCACCATCAGATTCACACAGCCCTTGGGCAAGAGGCAACGATAGGGGATGCCATAGGGGTTACTCAACTCCTCAAGGCCGCCGCCGCCATGAAAATCCACGGCATGGTCGGCGATGGCGATCATGTCGGTGTGCGTTTGACCGGTTAAGCCTTGCCTCAAGTCCTGCTCGCGCAGTACATACTCTCCCGTAACTCGGTAGCTTTCGCGAATGCCCAACATGGGCGCATAGCTATCGAACTCCCAGCCCGGCATCGATTGTTGCATCCAGTGCCAGTGGGCTTGAACGCGACGTCTGCACTCTATCAGAGTGTCGGCGTATCCCATTCGCATCAGATCCCAACCGGCCATCATTCCACCCAGCGGATTGACGTGCTTATAATAACCGTTGAGCGTTGTATTGGCCCCGGACGGAACCGAGTAGGCATATCCGCCAGTAATCGTAATCGGCGGGTCGGGCATGGGCTGGATCACCGGGTTGGCACTCTCGCGTATGCGGTAGCAGAGCACCACGGCGTTTAGCGTTCGCACCGGAGCCACGGGAGCGGAAGGCTCGTCGAACGTGCTTCGTGCATCGGCACCGACCATCATCTTGCACCCAACCGTGCGACAAACGTGTCCTCCGCCGGTACAGTCTATAAAGACTTTCGCGAAAACGCGGTATCGGGTTCCCGCGCTGGATTCGATGACGATCGACTTGATTCGACGGGCTTTCGGGCCGGCCTGCCAGTTTTCCATCAGCAGCGCCTCATCTAGACTGTTCACCGTGCCGTCGTCATTGAAATCGCCGTCGCTCCAGCCCAAGCCGGTCTGATTCCTGTTGGATTCCAAGATTGCCATGTCCGTATCATCAACATTGCCGTCTCGGTTAGCGTCGCCCGCAATAGGACCGACATCCGCCATGCGGAACTTGTGATTCACAAGCGTGATGCATTTGCCTGTCTCGCCCAGCAAGGCCGCCATTACCGCCGAGATGGAATCGCTGTCGTAGGGAAGCGATGCCCCGCTCGGCGCAACTCGTCGGAGCGTACTGTCGTACGGGATCGATGGAAATACCGCATTAGGAAGTTGGGTCATGCGATTATAAATTTCGCGCGCAAATGAGCAGCCCGGGCCCGGTTCCCAAGAAGTGACATACGCCTGGGCACTAGTCCCGCCCAACTTGGCTTCGCGCTCCACGAGAATCACATTCACGCCGGACCGACTTGCAGCCAGTGCAGCGCCCACGCCTCCGCTTCCGCCGCCGATCACACAAACGTCAGTCGAAAGGCCCGGCAAAGATTCGTCAGCGACGGTCTCGCGGATAGTCAACCCCATGATTACACACCAAGTGGCAATTGCCGTCAGTGCAATAAAAACACGACGGAGCATCATGTTGCAGGTCATCAGATTTCCATTTATTTACGCATGAGTTTCGTAATGTTTACGCATTACTTTCCGTACACTTACCCTTAACCGGTTTTAATGGTCTATTTGGAGTTTGTCAAGAGAAATGAAACTACTGGTGTGGAATTATGGCGGATTTGCCATTACCTCACCCAGGAAGTGATTATTGCAACCGCCCATCCCCCCCCACCCCTGGTCTAAATTAGGGTTTTGAATTCCAAGATGGCAATTTTGGACTCACCGGCCTGAAGTTACGGCTAGAAACCGCTGGGGGACATTCCGCACCGGCAATCGAACCCATTCCGACACGCTACGACCATCTCGCTTCCGGATCTGATTTATCCCCGCTCGGAGCCATTATATTCGCGCGGTAACGGTGGTTTGCTATACTGAGCCGGGGTATCGCTTTCCGACCGTGCTGTGTGGGAGAAACGTAATGCACATCAGAAGCCCGTTCATTGCAACCACAATCGCCGCAATATTGACGGCCGTTGGCACGACGGCCGCCTGTGGAGCGGAGCCAACGCAATCGCCGCAGAAGACCATTCCCTACGTTCGTAGCGAGGACAGCCCGGAATTCATCTCGCTATTCGACGGCAAGACTCTCGATGGATGGAAAGCGGCCGACATGAGCTGGTGGTCTGTCGAAGACGGCGCTATTACTGCCAAAATTACCAACCAGAAGCCTTGCCGCAAGAACCAGTATTTATTCAGCGAGGTCGGTGAGATGAAGGACTTCGAGCTTAAGCTGGCTCACCGAATTTTGTCTCCGCACAGGGTCAACTGCGGGTTCCAGTTCCGCAGTGCGCACTACAAAGACAATGACTGCAAGGGCTATCAGATCGATAACAACCTGCCTGACATGATACGATTGTACGATGAGTTCGGACGCCACACGCTGGCCCATCGCGGTCAGCGGACCATCTTCGATAAGAACGGAAAGAAAGCCACAACCGAGATACCCGAAGCCAAGAGTGAGCCCTGGTTTGATCTCACCCAGTGGCACGAGTACCATCTGATCTGCCGCGGCCCGAAACTCACCCTGCTGGTCAACGGTCGATTGCTGGGCGAAGTGATCGACAACGACCCTAAGAACCACGATCTTTTCGGCCTGCTGGCGCTTCAACTCCATTCCGGTCCACCCATGACGGTCCAGTTCAAGGACATCCGTTGGAATCCTCTTGATCTGGGTGAAGAAGTCAAGCTGCCTTGACCGTGTGCCGTCAAAATACCACTGGGTGGCAAATGACAGGTAATCGACGCCGTGGCAAGAAACGTTCGGCCCGACGTTGTTCGGACTCGCTGCAATACCAAAACCAAGAGGATAGATGTTTTGGAACTTTCAACCAGCTATAACGACCCGTTTATCGTTTGGCCCGCGCCGGGGATGCCCGCCCTGGCCGAAGGGCAAACGCCCCGTCTACGGTTGATTGTTGCCGTTGCCAACGGCGAAACGGGAAGCGTTGCCCGCTGGGCAGAGCGGTTGGCGTTTCGCGAAACGTTCGGCGAAACTATTGGCGGCGGTTCCGTGCCGGTCGTGGTCAAGTCGGTCGAAGCGTTGGACCACGCTCGCGCCGACAAGAAGGTGCGGGGGTTTGCCAAACTGCCGTCGGTGCGTGACCTGACGCTGGTGGAGATCCAGGTCGAGGCGTCCGTGCCGCTGTGCCCCGCCTTGCCTTCGCCGGTCAAGCTGTACGATCTGAGCATCAATGGATCGGCGGTACGGGAGCGGTCGGTGGCGGTGTTCGGACCGAGGCGTCGCCGCTTGCGTTTGGCGTTTGCCAGCGACCTGCACATGGCATCGTTCTGGGACGTGATCGGCGAAGCGGCGGAGCGTTACGACCCGGATCTGGCGGCCATAATGCTCCATCCTTCGCGCTTGTTTGATCGCTTCATCGACGAGGCCAACTTGCTTCACGGGCGCGACGAGTTGGATCTCGTGGTGTTGGGCGGAGACTTGGTCGAGTTCGTGCACGATCGACCTCCTGGAGCAGCCGGGGCATCTCCGGGCAAGACTAACGTCCACGCCGTCGCCAGCGCTCTGCGAAGACTCCGCGTGCCTTCGATTGCGATTCCCGGAAACCACGACTACCGGGCGTTCCCCTGGCGTCCGCGGCTATACGGCTTGGCCTCTGTCGGTATTTCCGCAGCACGGGGTATTTCCGCAGCGCGGGGCAGATCGCTGTTGAAGCGGGCCGGACTTTGGGATCGATGTCCGTTGCGCCCTTCCGATCATTTCGCCTTGAGGACAGAAGACGAGTCGGGCGATTCGGCGCTGGCCCATCATCTCAAACATCTGGCTCCCGCCACCGACTTCGAGGAGACGCTACACGGCACCAGGCTGGTCTTCGCCAGCACGGGCCGCGACCTGGTCTCACGTTGGCGATCCGTGGGTTGGGCCAGGCGGGGTTTGCTGATGCGATCGCTCGCCCACTGTTGGCGCCATCCCGATTCTGAAGGCCTCTCGCGCCGACGCGTGGCTCGGATCGCTTCCTCGCTATCGTCGTCCCGTGGTGCGGCCGTCTTCTTTCACGCACCGTTGTTTAACTCATCGCATGGCATCCCAGTCGAACAGTGTCTCGACCGGCTCGATCCCGGGGATGTGCACGACCTCCGCTCGCAGCTTGCTTTCGAGCGGCGGATCCGACGCGGGGGTATGCGCCGCGGAGTCTTCTTCCACAATCCCGGGCTGTTGGTTCGGGCCCTGATTTCGGCCGACTGTCCAGTCGCAACGTTTTCGGGACACGGCCATCAGGCCCAGTCCATCGAGTTCGACCGCCACACGTTGGCCGTCCGATCGGTCCCCTTCGCTGCGCCACTCGCGCCCGAGCGAACCATCACCATGCTCACCTCCCCCGCACTGGGACAACTTCCGCGCGGCGTGACGCGACAACCGGGATACCCAGGATACCTGCTCGCCACGTTCGAGGATGGTCGCCTGACATCGGTGAAATCGCGGATTTTGCCGATAGGGGTAGGGAGACCCGCTTGAGTTCGGGCCCCCCTCCCTCCGAACCGTGCGTGCGGATTTCCCGCACACGGCTCTCCGGTTGATGGTATTACCTTGTTAAGGATTGACAGGCCGATTCATGGGCGGCTATCAGGTAGAACAGCCCACGGTCGGTAAAGTATTGGTTTGGCCAACGAATATGATCGTACCCACGCCCGCGGCCTTTACTTCCTTTCCGACGTTTGCGGAGAATTGACCGCAGACGCA
>CAZISU010000050.1:0-13074 GCA_964541935.1 uncultured Planctomycetaceae bacterium
CTGGTAGCCGACCCCAACGGCAACCCCTCGGACATCTCGCGCCGACATGAAATCAAAATGGCCCAACCCGGCTGGTGGGACGTCACCGGCGGCAAGCTGACCACCTATCGACTCATGTCCGAACAGGCCGTGGACCGTGTAGTAAAACGCGGCGGCCACCACACCCAGCCCTGCCGCACGGCCACCGAACCGCTGCTGGAAAAATCCGCCACCGACGGGCTAAGCAGCGTCGTCCCCCCGCAAGTTAGCGAAACGGCCGTGCGACACTTCTGCCGCAACGAATGGGCCCGCAACCTCGACGACGTCATGGTCCGCCGTACCTACTGGCGATACTACCACCCCGACCACCTGCAAATCGCCCGCCAAATCCTACCCTGGGTAGCCGCAGAACTCGGCTGGGACGACGAAACTACCCAAGAGGAACTGGCGAAGTATCTCAACGCACACGGTGAAAACACCGATTCCACCCAGCCCGCCGGCTTGCGGCCGGCTTGCAATAAGGAAGCGCTCAAATAGCGTCATCTCATAAAAGACCACGAAAGCATAAAACACGAAAGGGTTGCATCCTTCATATTCCTTTCATACTTTCGTGGTCCTTTTATATTTGCTTTGACAGCTTCTCTTGAAAATTGGTGTACGTTTAATTCGATCAGGATTAAAAAACGTCATTGCCTATGCCACCATCGCTACCATTGTATAGATGGTACCCGCTGGTAAGATTGTCTTTAGCATGGGGCTGCTCCTTATTTCCCTTACTCGCCGTGCTATTCTTGTCGCCTTTAGCTATTCGCTTGTATATCCACAATGTGATAATGAAGGCTATTATGAATATGGTTGTCTGCATGGTTCCCCCTGCTATAACAGGTAATTCGTCCATACTCTCGGAATATTGATGGCGAGGCTCGCTACGCTTAACCTACCCTACTATTGCGACCATTTGTTGAGCAATTCCGCGTTCTCGATCCACATAACAAAGTACGGCATTTCCGCGCCCCGCTTTTTCATGTAGAGCATGAACGGGCGGTTGAAAATGTAAGAGGTGTTCGTCCGCGGAGCCGCGGACTTCATATTGGATTTCGCTTCCGATTTTAGTTCGGCTCCGCTACGGCCCAGGCGAAATTGAGTGTCTTGCTGGCAAACGTCGATTCGTTGCCCTTTCAGGTTCGCGTTTGTGAACTGTTCCCCTTCGAGTTCGCTGAAATGGTGGACGATGCGCCACATCATATCGGGCACAAGCAACACGTCTCCCGATCCCAGGCCGGGCGATCCTTTATCCTTCGACTTTTCGATCATGGTTTCAGCCGACGCCAGCATTTGCGCAAGTGTGGGCTGGGGGTCTATAAAGGCCACAATGAGTTGGTGAGGGCTAGAATCGCGGTCTAAATCGATGACACATTCCGTCAGTCCGGCCCCTTTATTCATGGCCTGATGCAGAATTGCCGGTTGACGGCGGAGTTTGGAGTATTGATCCTTGCTGCGGATGCCAAAGGACCGCAACTGCGTCTTCTTGCCCGAGGGGTCGGTAAACACCAGCGGATAGCGGTTCTGAGCATATAGAATAGCGAACTTCACATCCGCCTCGAGGTACGCATAGGCGACAAACGAATTTGTCGCTATCTTGGGGAAAGTGGGCGGTTCTTTGTCGGGGAATTTTCCCGCGAGATCGCTGTTGATCTGGTCGGTTATGCCCTCTTGATTCCAACCGGCCGCAACGTATAAACTCTCCTCTGGAATATGCGGCCGTGGGTCGGCGGCTTTGTTCAAGGCCTGCGCAACCGCCGGAGATCCTTGCAAGGCTACCGGCTCCTTGGCCAAATCCGTTTCTAAGGTCTTCCAAGCAGCCAGAAAAGACGCGCACCAGATGGCGTTCTTATTCGGCGGGATCGGCGCATCCAAAGTGGCAACCACCTCGGTCGCCTGCAACTCGCTGGAATCGCCAGCGAAAACCGGATCGTCGTGCGGAGCCGACAAACCGCTCGCGAAATAGAGGAAATAGAACCCGCCCGCCGCCACAGCGATCACGGCCAGACCGAAGACAATGAAAATTCTTCTTTTTGTTCGACTCTTGTGCATGGTTTAGCCTCCACGCTTGTGTTAATTGGCAACGAGCGCCCAGATTACTTGTCAGCCACGCTACAGTCGCTCATGCATTTTACTCTGGCTTATCATCAAGACATTAAGAACTGTTCGGACATTGCGAACCGCTTTGACTTCCGCACGCCGCTTCATACTTATCGATGATCGGTTTCATATCCCAGTCCGGTCGTATTTGGGCGTAGACCAGGCGGGATAGTAGCCAGAGGATGAAGACGTATCCGGCTATGAGACATGCGGGGATCTGCGCCAGCAAGCCGTAGATAAAAAAACCTGTGGGGGCCAGGATATATAACGACCATTCCAGGATCGCAAGACGCCTAGATTGCCTGGGTGCGCGGATAGAGGCGATCAGAGCCTCTTCATCCTTGCTGAAATTCGGCCTTGCCATGTCCAATTCCCTCCATCCCCGTCAAGAGATCTACCACTTATCGAGCTACTCCCCAAATAGATAATGGTGATTGTATCGCACGGGATGGGAGTGTGCAACAACATAGAAACGATTCATGCGAAAATAGCATGCGGGCCAAACAGAAGAAGTACGGTTTCCTCTTCTCTATTCGCGGATTTTGCGTCGAACAGCACTGGCTGACGGGCAGTCGGTGGCATTTAAATGCTTGTGACGCTACAACGCGGGGACAAGCCCCGCCGCTAACGTTATTGCTGAGAACTACACGCCCACTTCTTTACGCAACTTTGCGCGAGTCATTTTACGGATGCCGTGGATGGTACGCATGAGGTCGTGGCGGGTGACAATGCCCGTCAGGCGGCCGTCGTTGGTTACCGGGAGGCGACGGATGCGGAGGGAGCGGAAGATGTCGGCGACTTCGGTCCAACCGGTCGTTTCGTCTACCGATTTCACCTCGCGGGTCATGTAATGCGAAACTACGTTTTCTTCGGTGTGGGAATCGAACACCATGTCCAAGAGATCGTAGTCGGAGACAACACCCAGCAGATGCCGATCTCCATCGACGACAATCAGCCCGGTGATGCGATACTGAAGCATGAGCGAGATGGCCCGATCGACCGTGTCGTGGGGCGAGATGGTGACAATGTCGGTGTTCATGATGTCACGGGCTTTGAACATGACACGCTCCATTTATATTCAGATAGAGGCAATTGGGGCTTAAAATGCCGTCGGATACGGCAGAAACGCGCGGCGCGGGTCCGATTGAAAATTAGCACTTTTTACCGGATCAACCGCATATCCCAGCCCGCATTGGGCTGCTGCTGCGTTGCGTGCAAGCGTTAAGCTGCCCGAAAAGACGGCTGTAGCGATTCACACGCCCACGGCAAGCCTAGCCATGGCACCCGATGTGATGGGCCGATTCGAGACATCTGGCCCCTTTTATGATAGACATCTGCCCCCTTTAGCGATGCTGCATTTATCGCAGCTTCACCTCTTTCTCGATCGCCAGCGTCTGGCCGTTGTCGATCACCTCGAAAAGATGCAACCGCTCTTTGCTTGCGGAGTTTGGTTGATGGAGCGTCATCATCAGGCGGCCGTCGAAGGATTTGAAAATCATGCCATGCCCGCCGTTTTGCGAATAGATGACCTTCTGCTCCTTCCAGGGCCCGCTGATTTTGCCGGATTCGCTGTGGGTTAGCAGAACGCAATACTCCTTGCCGGGAATGAAGGTCGACCAAATCATGAACAGCCGGCCACTGGCTGGACTGCGGTAAAGAAAACATCCGTCGGTTACCTTGCCCTTGGTCGGAGATTGTATCGCGCCGGGCGCATCGGAAGCTTTAAACATCAGCCGCGGGCGGCCAACCGTATCGGACAGGTCGTCAGCCAATTGGATGTAGTCCATCGTGCCGTCGATCATCTGCACCCATTCGTGACAAAAAACCATGTAGGGCGTACCGTCCTCGACGAACAGTGTGCCGTCCAACGCCATCCAGTCGGCGGGAGTGTGTGGCGTGCTCTTCAGCGGCTTGAAGGGCCCCAAGGGACTGTCCGCTTGAAAAACATGGGTGCCACGCATGTTCATTCGCGGCCATGGGCCCACTCCCACGGGCTTTTTGATGGGCAGTGTTTTTTTCAAGGTCAACGTAACAAACAGATAATATCGCCCCTTATACTCGTGCATCTCTGGCGCCCAAACATCTAGAATGCCCACGTCGGCGGGCAATTCCAGAACCGCGCGCGGCTTGCTCCAATGGACCATATCCTTGCCGGCGTAAGCTTCCACGCCGACAAAATTGCTGCCCGCCCGATTGGCCGCCTGTGCGTACATGTAGTACGTCTTGCTCTTTTGATCCGCGTAGATATACGGATCGCGGATTCTGATGTCCACGGTTTTCAGTTCCGCTTCAGACGCCGAGAGTAGGTTAGCGGAAATGCAACCTGCGATGAGCAATAGAATTATAAAATGTCTGTAGATTGTATTCATGGCGGCCGTCCTCTCCTCGCTTGCGCTTCGGGTTAGTGTGGAAACGGCTTACGCCCGCGGGCGGACTTTCCAGGTGAAGGCCAGCAGCACGATGGCCGCCACGCCGCAGGCTAGGATAGTGGAAATCACCATATCCCAACCGACATCCTTGCCGTAGATCGCGCCATAGTGTTCCGACATCCAGCCGAAACCCTTGGCCTGCACCGTGCGTCCGATGTAGCCGAAAAGGCCCACAAACCCGGCCGCCGTGCCCACGGCCTTCTTCGACGTCAGGTCCAAGGCCGACAGCGCCAAGAGCATCACCGGCGGGTAGATAAAGAAGCCGATAATGCCCAACATGAGCATGTCGAACCAGGCATGGCCGGGCGGGTTGAGACGCATGGCCGCGAATGCGATGATGACCGGGAACATGCACAGCAGGCTCACCATGCCGCGGCGTCCGCCCATCTTGTCCGAAAGCCAACCCATCAGAATCGTCGAAGGTATGCCACCGAACTCCAACACAAAGATGACAAAGCCGCCTCCTTCGAGCGAGAATCCCTTGACCTCGCGGAAGTACATCGGGCCCCAGTCCAACATGCTGTAGCGCACGATGTAGACAAAGAAGTTAGCGAAAGCCACCAGCCATAGCAGACGGTTCGTAAGAATATGGCCGACGAACAGTTCGCGGGTGGAAAGCTCGCGTTCGTGTGTTTCGCCTTCGAGTTCGGCCGCCGTGTAATCGTTCTTATACTCTTCGATGGGAGGCAGACCGACCGACTGGGGCGTATCGCGAAGTCTCCAAAACAGAAACCCGGCTCCCAGCGTACAAGCCACGGCCGGGACATAAAAGGCGTATTGCCACCCGCCGTAAGTCAACACGGCCCAGGCCGCCACGATACCCGCCAGGCCGCCGCCCACGTTGGTGGCCGTGTTCCAAATCGAAAATATAAAGCCCCGCTCACGCACGCTGAACCAATGCCCGATCGACCGGCCGCAAGGCGGCCAGCCCATACCCTGCACAAAACCGTTCACGCACCAAAAACACATGTGCAGGTAATAGTTGGACACGCTGCCAAAGGCCATATTACACGCGGCCGAAAGCAACAATCCGAAGGCCATGAACTTGCGCGGGTCGCTACGGTCGGAAAGCGAGCCCATGAAAAATTTGCCCAGCCCATAGGCAATGGCACTGACCGCGAGAATGTCACCGATCATCGAGTGATCGTAGTGCAACGCGCCTTCCATTTCCTTCGAAATGGTGGAAAGATTGTTCCGCAAGAGATAAAACAACGCGTAACCGATATACGTCGTTGTGAGAATATTCAAGCGCTGCAGCGGGTAGACCCGGCGGGCTTCGTCATCCGGCAAACGTGCAATCGGCGCCGCGGGGGCAAACAACTTTTTTATCATTACTAACGCGATCTGGTCGATTGACCAACGGTTGGTTTTCTACGCGGTTTAGTGAATTCGCGACCGTCTAAGCGTAGCCGCTGTTCGCCGCGTGCTTTTTCCAGGAGCTGCCCGAACTCACCCGAGTCTTCGACAACAAGGTCGATCCGTTCGTCTGTGTCCTGGACATCCTGGGCGTCCTGCCTGCTCGCTTCGCCCGAGAGAACCAGTACGCCCAACGCACCGGCCCGGCGGGCCATGGCCATGTCGGTATAGATGCGGTCGCCCACCATTGCCAATTCGTTGGGGGCCAGCCCTCGTTCATTCATTATACCCGCAAGCATGCGCGCGTGTGGTTTTCCCAACACTTGCAGCGGTTCAATACCCGTTGCCGCCACAAGGGCCTTGGTGATCGCGCCACAATCTACCAAAACCGTTCGTTCGTTCGTGGGACAAACCAAGTCGGGATGCGTGGCAAGAAACGTCTTGCCCTCGTTAATCCAGTAAGCCGCGCGACATAGTTGGGAATAGGTCAGATTCGTATCGAACGCCACCACAACCACGTCGGGCTCGTCGTCGGGCGAATCATTAGTAAGCTCGAAGCCTCGCGATATAAAATCCTCGCCCAGGCTGCTCGTGCCCAGCAGGAAAATTCGACTGCAATCCGGCATGGTCTCGCGAATATACTCGAGCGTTGCGTCGGCCGACGTGAAAACATCGCTGGGTTTCGCCTCGATGCCCAGCGAGACCAGATGCCGCACATAATCCTTGCGCCCACGCGATGAGTTGTTGGTCAGAAACGAATAACTGATTCCCAAACGCTCAAGCTGCTGCAAGAAGGGTAATGCGCAATCGAACAGACGCTCGCCTTTGTAGACGGTCCCGTCGAGGTCCAAAGCAACGTGTCGAATCTGTTGAAGTTCGCGTGACAAAAGGGCTTTCTCCCAAATCTACCGCTGTGGTTTTCAACGCCGCCTAGACATGCGTGCAAACCCATAGCGCAAAAAAGGCCCCGTGGCAATAACATCACCACGGGGCCTTTCTCAATATTTCTCTATGGCCCAAGGGCGGATCAGCTAATGCTTACCGCCTGAGCTATTGATTCTATACCTTTGCCGCCCGTCTGTCAAGCAGCTCACGCGCCAGCATGTCACCAAACAGAGGGGGTAGTCGCGAATAGCTCGGAAATCGGCAGGCTTACATCGGCCTCATGGCCAGATCTGGCATTCCCATCGCAGCGGCACCGAGAGCAAAAAGCAAAATGTTCAACAGAATACCGCATACGAAACACCCGGTCCAAATCAACATCACCTGCTGGATGCGCCAATTGGAAACGTTTATCCAGCCCAGAATAAACGCGATTAGCATGCCCAGCCCACACAAAATAAACGTCACTATGCAGACGATACCCATCGCCGTCTCACCGCTCTGAAACATCTTGATCAAAACCAAGATGAAACAAACCAGACCACCAATTACAAGGCCATAGCTAATCAGTTGCAGCAGTGCTACCATCGTCGTTTCTCCCATGCGTAAGATTGAAGAAGTACCCAAGCACCGTCCGCTGGCGCTGATTCGAGCGGACCCGCAGCGCAAACACCATGGCCAGAAGCATACCACCTATCCGCAGGAGGGGAAAGACCAGCTTATCCTTATCAACCTTCTACCGAATGCTCGACCGAGTCGGGCAGCGCCGGAATTCTACCCGGGGCCGTCTTGGCCACTTCGGCCTTCAACTGCTCGAGCTCTTCGGCAAGGCGATTGCGTAGATCTTCTTGCTGGAACTCAATGGCAAGTTCGCGGTAATAGTTGAGGGCTTCGCCCAGGTTGGAGAGATACTCTTCAAAATAGTCTGCCGTTCGCATCGAGAATCCCAGGGCGAAACGTTTGAGTTCATCGCGTAGCGACTCGATATAGAGCCGCAACTCGCGACCAAACATGTGCTCGCGCCCGGCGGCCAAGGGCAAGGGCTTCCGCCCGTAGATATGGTCGACCATTTCTTCCAAGCTGGCGATCTTCGAGAAATCGCAGATGCCCGGTCCGCAACAAAC
The DNA here is from genome assembly GCA_964541935.1 of uncultured Planctomycetaceae bacterium. Classification (GTDB taxonomy): domain Bacteria; phylum Planctomycetota; class Planctomycetia; order Pirellulales; family Thermoguttaceae; genus JAFGTN01. The sequence goes on from CAZISU010000050.1 coordinate 7,913, forward strand.
GGCCGACATGGCGTCGGGGTCGATGCCGTTTTTCCTGGTCGCACCACCGGCCAGGTCGTGGCAGATGCACGATTTGGCCAAAACGTCTTTGCGGAGCACGTTGCGTTGCTCGTCGCTGAGGTCGGCGTTCTCTATTTCGGCCAGCTTTTTGGACTGATAAGCCCTGGAGCCCACACAAATTGGGAACTCGGTGAACTCAGTGTTAAAGAGCTTGCAGTAGCCTTTGGTGCACGAGTGTCCGGGGCGGCCCTGGGCGATACGCTCGCGCCGCGCGTTTTCGCTGGCCGAGTTGCGCAGGTTCCAAAACGGTATGCCGAAGGGCGAAGAGAGGCTTAAGAATACGTCGTCGCCCGCGGCTGCGGAAAGTTTTTCGAGATGCTCGTCGTCGACATTCACCACCTCGGGCACGAGCATAAAGGGCGTAGCCCAGCCGGTGCCGTCGACGCCGTAGCGTTCCATGAGGAACTGGTCCTCGGCAGCCGTGCCGATGCCGCCTTGCACGGTAATGCGCATCTCGGGGGCATTTTCCAGCGGCGTTTTGCCCAAGCGTGCACAGGCTTTCTTGTGCAAAGCGTGAAGTTTTTTTTGCAGGCTTTCGCGAGACTTCTTGAACTCTTCCAAAATCGGCCCCATCAAGAGGCCCTTTGTGGCGAAGGCGTGTCCACCGCAATTCAAGCCCGACTCGATGCGATACTCCGATACCCACAGGCCGCGCTTGGCCAGAAACTTACCCTGGATCACGGCCGAGCGGTAATCGCTAACCTTGAGGATGATCGTCTTTTGCAGCCGGCCCTCTTCGTCGGGAAAGAAATCGTCGAACTGGCCCGCATAGCCATAAAGTCGCGGGTTCATGCCGGCCGAGAAAACCATCGACGAATTGAGCGTGCTCTTGGCGTACCCACGCAGCGCCTCCGCGGCGTCGGTCACGGTAGGATCTTCGTATCCGCCAATGCCCGAGGTGTTCCAGTCCGACTTCGACATGATGTTGGCGTCGATCGAACCGGCCACGATCACCTTGCGGAGCTGCGACTGCATCCAATCTCGCTCTTGGCCGGGCGCGGTGGCCAACATCTCTTCGTAGGCCTGACGCAGCTTGCCGTCTGGCAAAAGCTCGAAATATCTGGTGATATCGCTGCCCGGCTCGAACGGCTCACGCCGTAGCTCTTCAACCTGACTCTGTACTTGGCGGTCGATAAAGTTTAGCCACGCGGTAATGCGACGGGCACGGACGTCGTCCCCACCCCTTTCGATGGGTTCAAACGCTTCACCCACGCGACGGCAATGCAGCTCGCGCATTTGCTCAATCAGCACATCGTCAACCAAAGATATGACCGATGAGATGCCGTATTTAGCAACCCGCAAGGGTGTGTCGATAGTATAGCCGGTGCCCATCACCGGAATATGAAATGTATGGCCGCTTCGAGACATCACGTCGATCATCCAGAGTCTTTCCTTGCCTTAAATCGTCTAAGCCAAAATGGAACAATACCATCGTCGGCTTTGCAGCCAGTCCGTCAACCGCAACGGGCAAGGATGTAGCAGAAAACCCATTTGTTTACAGATCTATTACACGCAGTACCCCAACTTCTCTTACAGTTTGCAAAAAATGACTACCCAGAGAGGTACGCCAGGGGGCGCACTCACCGGACCTATTATATCAACGGCACGAAACGCCGCATTTCTCCCAAGCACCCTAAATACCCCACCGAGAAAAGATAATTGTAGATGGTGCTTTCTGACAGATTGTAGGCAAAAGGGGAAGGGCAAATAGGCATAGCACGGGGAAATAGGCTGAAAAGTAATAAAAATTCAGTATTTGTAGGGTGCGTGCTTGCACGCACCGAGGTGGTCACATCAGGCGATTTCACTCCAACCGACTAAACTCATCACCATACCAAACATCGCTCCCTCCCCAATCCGCTGGGTATTCACCGAGTTTCACGTATCGGTGAAAGGATGACCACGGCCAATCTTGAACGCGTGAAACAAGCTTGTGCTTGACTGGATTGATATGGATATAGTCCACCAACCGCTTCAAATCGTCCTCATCGCGACAAGTATGTTCATAGAATCTTCGTTGTCAAACGGCTTTCTCGTTGCGACGGTGGCGACTTGATGAAATGCAATGATTAGCGTCGAAGTGGTTCGCGCAGGCCCTACTCACGAGAGTTTTTATCTGACGCCAGCGAGTGGCATAATCAGAATCTCCTTGGGGCAACTCCCAAATCGTGTGCAAGTGGTTCGGCAATAGTACTGTTGCGAGAATTTTGAATGGTCTTCGGCCGCGCACGGACTGAATCGCTTCTCGCAAGAAAGTTCTCGCAAAAGATGACCCAAACAATGCACGCCGTTGGTGCGTCACCAAGGTGAAGAAGTAGGTTCCGCCTTCAATCCGACATCGTCGATAATTGCCCATGGGCGTATTGTAGCAAGCCATCGGTGGTGCGTGCAAGCACGCACCCTACGAGTCTCGGTGCTCTACTCGGCCCGCTGCTCTAAATCCTCCCAACGGGCGTAGACTTCGGCCAGTTCCTCTTCAACGGCCTTCAGTTCCGCCGTCGACGCGGCGACCTTCTTATGATCCTGCTCGAAAAACGCCGGGGCCGACATGCGGTCGTGGATCTCGCTTTGGCGCTCCTCCAGGGTCTCGACCCGCTCGGGCAACTTTTCCAACTCCAACTTCTCGCCGTATGTCAAGCGTTGGCGTGCGTCTGGCTGCTGGGCCGGTTTCTTTGGTTTGGTTGGCGGCTTGGCGGCCGGTTTTGCCGGCTCGGGCGTGGCCGGTGGCTTGCGCTGCACCAGCCAATCGTCGTAGCCGCCGGCGTATTCCTTGACCCGCCCCCCGCCTTCCAGGACCAGCGTGCTGGTGACCACGTTGTTGAGAAACTCGCGGTCGTGGCTGACCAAAAGCAATGTGCCAGGGTAGTCCAGCAGCAGTTCTTCCAGAAGCTCCAAGGTCTCCATGTCCAGATCGTTTGTCGGTTCGTCCATCACCATAACGTTCGACGGTTTGGTAAAGAGCCGCGCCAGGAGCACGCGGTTGTGTTCGCCGCCGGAAAGGAACTTGACCTGCATGCGCGCCTGTTCGGCCGAAAACAAAAAGTCTTGCAGATATCCGACGATATGCTTGCGTTGGCCGTTAATCAGCAGCATGTCGGTGCCCGGGCTGACGTTTTCCTGGACGGTCTTTTCGCCGTCGAGTTGTGCTTGTAGCTGGTCGAAATAGGAAATCTCCAGCCGCGTGCCGTGTCGCAGTTTTCCCTCTTGGGCTTCGAGCTGCCCCAGCAGCACGCGCAGCAGGGTCGTTTTGCCGGAACCATTGGGGCCGATAATTCCGATGCGGTCACCCCGCATAATCGAGGTGGTCAGGTCGCGGACAATGGGCTCGCTATCGCCCTCGTAGGTAAAGCCCACGCCCTTGGCCTCGACGATCAGCCGTCCCGACCGCTCGGCACTTTGTGCCTCCATACGAACCGGCCCGGAAAGTTCGCGACGTGAGCCGCGAACCTCACGCATTTTTTCGAGCGCCCGCACGCGGCCCTCGTTACGCGTACGTCGCGCCAAAATTCCTTTGCGTATCCAGACTTCTTCCTGGGCCAGCTTCTTGTCGAACAGCGATTGCTGCTGTGCCTGGGCCTGCAAGGCCGCCTGCTTGCGATCCAAAAACGTATCGTAATCGCAAGCCCAGCTGCGAAGCTCGCCGCGGTCGAGGTCCACGATCCGCGTGGCCAGCTTGCGCAACAGCATACGGTCGTGGGTTACGAACAACAGCGTGCCCTCGTAGCCCAGCAGAAACTCTTCCAGCCAGGCCACGGCCGCGATGTCCAGATGGTTCGTGGGTTCGTCCAGCAAGAGAATGTCGGGCTTCGAGCAAAGCGACTTGGCCAGCAGCACGCGGCGTTTCATGCCGGCCGAAAGCACCGACACGTCGGCGTCGGGGTCGAGTTCCATCCGCGAAATGATCTGATCGACCTCGCGATGGGCCGTCCAGCCATCGCCGTGGTCCAGCTCATGCGTAAGACGGTCGAGTTCAACATGCAGCGCGCGGTCTTGATCGCCGTTTTCCAGCGCCAACTGGTGGCTGACGCGGTGATAATCGGCCAACAAGCGACCGCGGCGGCCCAGGCCAGTTGAAACCACATCGAAAATCGTGCCGCCCAGATCGTTCGGCACCTCCTGATCCAGCAACGCCGTCTTCAGCCCCTGCCGCCGCGTGATCGTGCCGTCGTCGGGCTCGAATGTCGTGCGTGAACCGTCTTTCGAAACAAGAAAACCCCGCACCAGGCGCATGAGCGTGGATTTGCCCGTCCCGTTGCGACCGAGCAAACAGACCCGCTCGCCGGCTTCGGTGTGGAAATTAATCTTTTCGAGCACCGGCGGGCCGCGAAAGCCCATCGTCACTTCTCTCATCTCCAACAACGCCATCGAATGCCTCTGATTTAATTGATATTCTTGTGTTTTCTTGAAGTGTCGTAAGGCTTTGAGCTTTGAGCCGTGGGCTATGAGCTGGACGGCGGACAAGATTCACAGCTCGTAGCTCACGGCCCACAGCTCGTAGCTCATAGCTCACGGCTCATAGCTCATCGCCAAAATATTCTCCGAGAACCTAACAATTTACCGCAAACCGCTTGCCGCTCCAATCGGGAGGTAATATAAAGTAATAATTCAGGCGGCCCTACCCAACGGGTCGTCTATCGCCAGTTGGGGGATGCCAGCGGGGGGATATCACCATGTCTACGCAGCCAAAACAAGAAATCATCACCTTCAGCCCCGATCAGCAAAAACACTGGCAACGGTTCGCGCAGAACCACAAGCTGGAAAAATGCGACGACTGCCACGCTATTCACATTGTTTGCGAACTGGAGTAAAGACATGCGAAGTATTATGATGGTGGCGATTGTCGGCGTTGCTGTATCGGTCGTTTCTTGTGGCAAGCCGACGGACAAAAGCGGAGTGGCCGGCAAGCAACCCGCGGGCAAGTTGACGGTCTTTGCCGACATCCCGCCCGTGGCATATCTGGTCGAACAGATCGGTGGCGAGCATGTCGACGTTAAAACGCTGGTCCCAGCCAAGGCCGACCCGCACGTTTTCGAGCCCACGCCCCGGCAAATCGTCGAGCTTTCCAAGGCGCGTATCTATTTTAGCTCGGACATGCCCTTCGA
>CAZISU010000051.1:0-13011 GCA_964541935.1 uncultured Planctomycetaceae bacterium
CGGCGCTGGACCTGTACAAACGCTCAGCGGCGAAATTCCCGCCACACGTGGGTTCTCTCATGAACCTCGGGCTGCTCTGCGAAGACAGCGAACAGTATGAACGGGCCGTTCAATGCTATCAAAGGGTCTTGGATGCCGACCCCACCAACGATCAGGCGGCACTGTTCCTCAAAGACGCTCAGGCGTCGGGCAATATGTACTACGACGAGGACGCTCAGAAGAGCCGCGACCGTCTCAGTCAGATGCTCAGCGTACCGGTCACCGATTTCGAGCTTTCCGTCCGCAGCCGTAACTGTCTGCAAAAAATGAACATCATGACCCTTGGCGACCTTTGCCGATGCACCGAGTTGGAATTGCTCGGCAGCAAGAATTTCGGCGAAACCAGCCTGGTCGAGATAAAGGAGATGCTGCACGCCAAGGGGCTGCGGCTGGGACAATTGGCCGCCGAAAAGCCCGTCCACGAGACCTATCAGCCCGAATCGCTCACGGCCGACGAACAGGCCATGGCCGCCCGACCGGTTTCAGATTTGAATCTTTCGGTCAGGGCTCGCAAGTGCATGATCCGCCTGGGAATCACTACTATTGGCGAGCTGCTTCGTCGCACGGGCGACGATCTGTTGGAGTGCAAAAACTTCGGCGTTACCAGCTTGAACGAGGTACGCGAGAAGCTGACCGTACAATCGCTCAAGCTCCGCGGCGACTGATCCCGCCGGGTTGTAGGACTGATCCCGCCGGGTTGTAATCCGGCCTACAGGACTGGTAACGGCGTCTGCGAAAATGACGAACAAACACTTTGCGTTCGAGTTGTTGCATACCGACTCGTCATCAGCCGCGCGACGAAGTCGATTCCATACGCCTCACGGGCCGGTCGATATGCCGGCCTTCATGCCGGTTGGAACACTGGGGACGGTAAAAGGGGTGGAAATTGAGCAAATTCGCGACACGGGCTCACAGATTGTTCTGAGCAATACATATCATCTCGCTTTGCGGCCGGGCGAGGAAGTGGTCCGCGAGTTGGGTGGGCTGCACGATTTTATGGGCTGGCAGGGCCCGATTCTTACTGACAGCGGCGGCTTTCAGCTCTTCAGTCTGGCCAAAATGACCAAGGTCGACGACCAAAAAGCCGTTTTTCGCTCGCATATCGACGGGCATCTGTTGGAACTCTCGCCCGAACGGGCGATTGAGATCCAAGAGGCTCTGGGAAGTGACGTGGCCATGGTTTTGGACCATGTAATCGGTCTGCCGGCACCGCGAGAAGCGATTCGCGATGCGATGGAGCGGACGATTCGCTGGGCCGACCGTTGCCGGGCGGCCGGGCGGCGCGAGGACCAGGCTCAGTTTGCCATTGTGCAGGGCGGGTTGGACGCCGATTTGCGTGTCGAGTGTGCCGAAAAACTGATTGAGATGGATTTTTCCGGTTATGCGGTGGGCGGGCTGAGTGTGGGCGAGGAGCCGGCCGACATGTATCGGGTTCTGGACTTCACGGTGCCGGCTTTACCGGTCGACCGGCCCAGGTATCTGATGGGCGTGGGGCGTCCGCAGGATCTTTTGGAATCGATTCGGCGTGGGATCGACCTTTTCGATTGCGTGATGCCGACCAGAAACGGGCGAAACGCCACGGCTTTCACCGATCACGGCCGTATTCGGCTGCGAAATTTGAAGTATGAGCGGGACCCGCGTCCGATCGATGAGAATTGTCCTTGCGCGGCCTGCCGGCGTTCAATGGGCTACCTGCGACACCTGTTCATGGCCCGGGAGATGCTGGGGCCGATTTTGCTTTCCATACACAATATCTGCTACTACCAGCGTTTGTTAGCCGATGCTAGGGAGGCGATTGTGGCCGATTGTTATGAAGATTTTTGCAAATCGAAGCTGGCGGGTTGGGAAAAAACTGTTTCTTAGGACTAGTTGGCAAGTTTTTTGCGTTCTTGAACGCTTTTTTGGCTGCGAGAGCGGTTATGTGGCCATAAGTTGCCTTGTGGCATGGACTTGCGGCGATTAGAATTGCGATTATGCAAACGGGCAACGATTTTGTGCTGGAAGTTGTTATTGGGTAAAGGGTTACGTGCGGTTTTTGCGAGCGGGAGTCGCGGTATATGTGGCGCAATATAGGGTGGCATGCGGGGCTGTATTGTGTGGCGCAAAGGAGTTTGATATGCGTGGCGTTTTACAATCGGCAAAGGTGGGGGTAGGTGTTGTTTGTGTTAGATGTCGAACGGATAGGTGGTGGGTATCTACCACCAGACGAATGGTCAGCTACGGTCCCCCTTGTTAGATTTTTGCGGGGAGTTTAAGATAACGGGCTATGATTTTGGATAAGCATCCCGGTGTAAGTATGTGCCGAGGCTGTTCTTGCAACTCCATCTCTCTCTTTTTCCGGTGAGTGTCGTGACAAGTACATTTTGGACGGGCATTGGTCTTTTGGCCGAAGGCGGCGCGCCGGCTGGCGATGGAGTCGGGGGCAGTTTGACGCAAATTCTGACCCTTGTCGTGCCGATCGGCATTTTGTTCTATTTTCTCATGATTCGACCGCAGCGGCGCGAACGCGCGCAGCGGCAATCGATGATTGATGATCTGAAAAAGAACGATCGCATCGTCACCATAGGCGGGATCTACGGCGTGGTCACGAACGTCCGCCGCGAGGACGATGAGATCACAATTAAAGTCGATGAAACAAGTAATGCAAAACTTCGGATTACCTACGGCGCCATTGCTCGAGTAATTTCCGAAGAATCCTCTAGCGAAAAATAATAAGACGAACCGTCCGTGACGCGCCGGAAAGGATACGGTGTGGCGGGCTGATAAAGTACAAATCGTCAAGGAGTAATAAAGGCATGTCGAAGAATTGGCCAGTTGGTCTTAAACGAATTACGTGGTCCCTGCTAGTAGCTTCCTTCTGTGTGGCCGTGGTTCTCGGTCCCCAGGCGGCCATAGCCGCCGACGAGAAGCCGGCAGTCGAGAAGGCCGTTGCGGATAAGCCGGCCGATACGAAGGCGGCTCCTGCCGAAGCAAAGGCTGCTCCCGCTGAGGCAAAGGCACCCGACGCGACACTCAGTACAGAGCCGGCACTGCCCGCGCAGCCCGCGCAGGCAGCGGACCCCGCCGCTTTGAAACCTTATGTTTCGAAGGGCACGATAGACACGATCACGGGCGATTCCGTGATTATCCGCTTTCAGGTCGGGGCCAACGAAGGCAAGGATCTCAAGGTGGCCGTGTATTACGGCGAAACCAACGGCGGCGAGGTGCAGGAAGATTGGGAATTCAACACGGGGATCGTGACTCACGACAAGTCCGTATCGAAAAACGACTACACCGTTAAAATCGCCGAGAACCTCAAGCCCACGACCAATTACTTCTATCGCGTGCTGGCTCATACCAGCAACGGATCTACCTGGTCTGACACGGGCGAAGTCGAAACCGGCCAGTCCGCCGCACCGTGGTATGTGGTTGCCGCCGTGCTGCTGGGCATTATCTTACTGTTTGTGGTTCCGTTCATGATCGGTGGTTTTGTTGCCGACCGCATGAAAATGCCCGACCACGGCTGGAAGATCGGCCTGATTCTTTGGTCGCTGTTGACTGGCTGTGTGATTGTGGGCTTCGGTTGGCCGCCACACTTGGGTATCGACCTGAGCGGCGGCGTGATGCTGGTCTACGAGCTTGAAGATACCGATGAAGAACAAGCCCAACAGGCGGCCGACGCGAAGAAAGCGGCCGAGGGCAAAGACGGGGCGGAAAAACCGGCCGACGAAGAGCTTGCCGAGGACAAGGAAACCCGCAAGGTCGATATGCAGAACTTGTTGGGTGCCATGGCTCGCCGAATCAACCCCGGCGGCACAAAAGAAATTACGCTCCGTCAATACGGGCCGCGGCAAATCGAGATTACGATTCCCCGCGCCAGCGACGAGGAGGTTAAGCGTATTGAGAGCAAGCTCGTTAAGCTCGGAACGCTGGAATTCCGCATCCTGGCCAACGAGACCGATCACTCGGATATCATCTCGGTAGCCAAAAAGACCGAGGGCCGAAAAGTCAAAGACGCCGCCGGTAAACCTATTGCCGCCTGGATCCCCGTTACCAAGGGACGCGATGATGAGTTCGCGTTATTCCGAGGTATTGCCACGCGAGTGCAAAACTACGCCGGCGAAGAAAGTTTGGAAATCCTCGTCGTGATGGATCCTTACAACGTAACCGGCGAATATCTCGATGGCACCTCCAGCGGATATGACGATAGGGTTCGACCTTGCGTGAATTTCCGCTTCAACTCCAGAGGCGGCCATCTCTTCGGCGGTCTTACAACCGACAACCTTCCCGACGAGGTGGGCGATTTCAAGCGACACTTGGGAATCATCCTCGACGGATATCTATATTCGGCCCCGTTCATCAACGGACCGATTACCACAAACGGCCAAATTACGGGCGATTTCTCCCAAAAGGAAGTCAAAGACCTCGTCGACGTGCTTAACGCCGGTAGCCTGCCGACCGCGTTGAAGAAGAACCCCATCAGCCGCCTCTCGACCGGCCCCACACTGGGGCACGACATGATCATCCGCGGTGCCTGGGCTATTGGCATTTCGCTGGTGATGGTGCTAATTTTCATGGTTATCTACTATCGCTTTGCCGGCCTTGTGGCTTGCTTCGCGTTGTTGATGACGCTGCTTTTGGTGCTGGCGATTATGATCGCGGTCAAGGCCGACTTCACCCTGCCGGGCATCGCCGGATTGGTGCTGACCGTGGGTATGGCGGTCGACGCCAACGTGCTGATTTTCGAGCGTATTCGCGAGGAACTTGGCAAAAAGGCCGCCTTGCGGATGGCCATTCGCAACGGTTTTGCCCGCGCCACGACAACCGTGGTCGACGCGAACCTGACCACGCTGATTACGGCCACGGTGCTGTACATCGTGGGAACCGAACAGCTCAAAGGCTTCGCCGTAACGCTCTGGCTGGGCGTGGTCTTGAGTATGTATACGGCCATTTTCTGTTCGCGTGTGTTCTTCGACGTGGGCGAGCGGCAACGATGGATTAAGAAGCTTTCGATGTTGCGTCTATTCGGACAGACCAAGTTCGACTTCATCAGCAAACGATTCGTGGGAGCCACGATCTCCATTATTCTGATCGTTGTGGGCCTGATCTGTGTCGGTGCTCGCGGCAAGGGGCTCTTGGACATCGATTTCACCGGCGGCGTTTCCGTGCAGGTGCTGTTCGAGAAACCGGAGAAGATCTCCGACGTGCGAAAGGCGCTTAGTGAAGGAGAGGATGCGCTACCCGACTTGGCGGTCGCCGACGTACAACTGCTCGAGGGCGAGGAAGCCAGCCTTCGGTTCATCATCAACACCTCGATGCAACCCGACGACGAAAAAATCGCCAAAGCGGAAGGCAAAGAGGCGCAAAGCGCTATCGTCAAGGTCGAAGATATCATTGACGCCAAGTTCCCCGGCAATCTGACTACCAATGTAATGACAATCGGCCAGATCGTACCGCAGAGTGCGGCCCAGGCGACTGGCAACCCGGCTCCAACAGAGAAACCGGCGGACAAGCCCGCTGAAAAGCCGGCCACGGACGACCAAAGCCGTAGCGATCTACCGCCGTCGACCATGTTGGCCTCGACAGACGCTGCGGCCGTGCTGCTAGCACAAAACGATGCGGCCAAGAAGCCGGCCGACAAACCGGCGGATGCGCCGGTCGCAAAACCGGAAGAGAAAAAACCGGCTACGAAAACCGAGCCCGCTCCGAAAGCAGAGCCCGCCCCGAAAACCGAGCCCGCCCCGGCCAAGGGAGCGACTCCCGAGGCTAAACCAGCCGAGGCGGCCAAGCCCGTCGGCGGTGGAAGTCGTGTTCCGCTGAACTTCCTATACGAAGTCAATGCGGAAACGCTGAAGGATTATATCACTGCTGAACTCGAAGCGGCCGGCATATCCGATGCGTCCTTCGGGCTGGATCGCGAGCAAGGATTCCGCCCCTCGGATACAGAATCCTATCACGACTGGATTGTGGAAACCACGCTGCCGATGGAAAAGGCCAAGCAGGTCTTCGAAAGCTTGCAGAAGACAATCGCCTCCCAGCCGTTCTTCCCTTCGTCGAGCAGTATCGGCGGACGCGTGGCCCAGGACATGCAACTCAAGGCCATCTATGCACTGCTGGCCAGTTTGCTGTTCATCGTGGGCTACATTTGGGTTCGCTTCCAGCGGGTCATGTTCGGTCTGGCGGCCGTGGCGGCCCTGGTTCACGACGTGCTGATTACGCTCGGAGCCTTGGCCGTGAGTGCATTCGTTGCGGATTATCTGGGATTCCTCTTAATCAATGAGTTCAAGATCGGCTTGCCCGTCTTGGCCGCGTTCCTGACGATTATCGGTTACTCACTCAACGATACGATCGTGGTCTTCGACCGTATCCGCGAGGTGCGTGGCAAGTCGCCAGACATCAGCGGCGAGATGATTAACCTGAGTATCAACCAGACGCTAAGCCGAACCGTGTTGACCTCGTTGACTACCTTGATGGTAGTGCTGATTCTCTACATCGGCGGCGGGCAAGGCATCCACGCCTTTGCCTTCTCGCTGTTGATAGGCGTTTTGGTCGGTACCTACAGTTCGATCTTCGTGGCCTCGCCGATCCTCTACTGGATGGGCCGCACGATTGTGAAAACTAACGGGAATACGAAATCGAAATAGTCGAGTTTGCGACAACGCTAAATTGAAAACGAAAACCGCCGGGTTCTGCAAAGGATCCGGCGGTTTTTTTATCGATTTATTTGCTCACATCGGTCTCTCACGGCGAGTTTTGTGAAAATATACCAGATAGAGTCTTGACTCTTTGCAGTAAACCTCCGATACTATATCTATCGATATGGTTAAGAAGGGTATCTAAGATGTTGCTATCACAGAAATGTCAGTATGCGTTAAGGGCAGTTTTCGAGATCGCCAAGCGATCTGGAGAAGGGCCGATCAAGATCGAAGCAATCGCCAAAGCTCAGGCAATCCCCCCCCGCTTTCTGGCGGTAATTCTCAATCAACTCAAACAAGGTGGCTTTGTTCAATCCAGGCGTGGATCGGACGGCGGCTATTTTATGGGGCACTCCCCCTCCACTATCAGTGTGGGGGAGATTATTCGATTCGTGGAAGGGCCCATTGGGCCGGTGGAGTGCATAACGGACGGCGCGACAAGCGATTGTCCGCTGTATGGTGCCTGCGCTTTCATGTCTCTGTGGCAGGAAGTACAGACCGCCATGACAAATGTCTACGACAAAACGACTATTAAGGATCTATTGGATCGGGAAATTCGGTCGTCCCAAAACAACCAAGAATTTTCCATGTATTTCATTTAGGAGGCGAAAGCAATGAAGAATGTAAACGATTCCATAACGGCAACCGTCGGTCGGACGCCGCTAGTGAAAATTAACAAAATCATCAGCGGCAATGCGACCGTATTGGCTAAGCTGGAGAGCCACAACCCGCTGGCCTCGGTCAAGGATCGCATCGGCGTGGCCATGATCGACGAAGCCGAGCGGGCCGGAAAAATCGGCGAAAAAACACTTATCGTGGAATCCACCAGCGGCAATACGGGCATCGCCTTGGCGTTTGTGGCCGCAGCACGCGGCTATCGCTTGCTGCTGACCATGCCCGACTCAATGAGCCTGGAACGCCGCAAGGTGCTGCGGGCACTGGGGACGGATCTGGTACTGACACCCGCGGCCCAAGGCATGGGCGGCGCCATTCGCGAGGCGGAAGCCATCGCCGCTGCCGAGAAAGATGTCTTCACGCCCGAGCAGTTCAAGAACCCTGCAAACCCGGACATCCACCGACGCACGACAGCCGTTGAGATCTGGGATGATACGGACGGCGAGGCTGACATAGTGATCAGCGGCGTAGGCACAGGCGGTACGATCACCGGCATTGCCGAAGCTATCAAAGCCCGCAAGCCTTCGTTCCAAGCGGTCGCCGTGGAACCGTCGCAGAGCCCGGTTCTCACGCAGAAACTGGCGGGCGAAGATCTCGAGCCGGGACCGCACAAGATCCAGGGCATAGGCGCCGGGTTCATTCCCGACGTGCTGAACCTTGAGATTCTTGACGAAGTGGTTGCCGTAGATCAAGATGAAGCGATCGAATACGCACGGCGTGCTGCCCGCGAGGAAGGGATATTCGTGGGCATTTCCAGCGGAGCGGCCCTGCGAGCGGCGGAACAGGTTGCCGTGCGGCCGGAAAACGAGGGCAAGGTGATCGTAGTTATTATGCCGAGTTTCGGAGAGCGATATTTGTCTTCGCCGCTGTTTGCGGATATTACAGAATGACGGGAGCGTTTCCAAGAAGTGTGGGCTTTTGATTGGACGTTTGCAAGCGACGAATTGCTTGAAGGCAATTTTTGGTTTCCGACAATTGAGCGCTCGGGCGATGTTTTGGCACGCGGCATTTCCGGCGGGCCCCGACGAGCATCTAGACAAGATGCCGTTAACAATAATCGGTGCCTTGACGGCGGTACGCCAAAGCGAGTGGATTGTACCGCCCTATTTTCTCCCAGAACAACCGATAGTTCAGGCTCTCATAACGGCCGCCCTGCGCGGCATAGACGTACGCATTCTGCTTCCGTCGAGGAACAACATTCCACTGGTTCACTGGGCTTCGTGTGCCGTGCTGCCGTATCTATTGGATCGCGGCTGCCGAGTGTATTTGTCTCCAGAGCCCTTTCGACCATACGAAACTCCTGCTGGTCGATGAGATCTGGTCGCTAGTCGGCAATCCGCCTCCGCGATGGCGCGGCCCGCTTGCTCTCGCCGTACCTCTAAATCCCACCCCCGCATTATAAATGCGATCTGTCAGACATTCGTATCCTGAAATGCCAGCGGCATCCTTAAGGCGATACACACCCAGAGCTTAAAAAGGCACGCCCGGCAGGGATCGAACCTGCAACCTACGGATTAGAAGAACAAACCGCGATTTTTGGGGAAATGCCAAAAACCCCTTTATATGCTTGTTTTATAGGGGTTCTGAAACTTTTCCGACCTTCTTAGAGTTCGTCAATAATGCCCGTTTATGGTCGAAAAATACCGTTCACTATTGTACATACAAGCGTTGATTTATTGCGGTTTTTTTGTTTCTTCTTGGTGTACAATACAGACTGTAATCCATCATCCGATTCGAAAAGGTTCCCGAACCCAGCACCATCACCTTATTACTCTTTGCCCTAACAAGCATCCTCTGCCTAAGACGCAGAAAATAGCATGTAACAACAACTAGAAATATAAAACCCTCTGTTGGCTTCGTGTCGATAGAGGGTTATTTTTTTAGCATCATTACCCTACCTTCACTGGTTCAATGACGATGACGTGTATCAGAATGGGACCAGAGGGGAAATCATTCCAGTTTGGAATTTCCCTAAGCCGGCCATACCGTAACAGGCGAACCTCAATTCGTTGTATTTGGTTCACATCTTTTCGCGAACGATTTTTGTAACCGTCTCCGCAACATCCCGAACCGGCGACCAGTATCATGCCGCCGCACTGCCATACCCAAAGCCTTCTTGGCTCCCACCAGGATCACCAGTCGCTTGCCCCTGGTAAGGCCCGTGTAAAGCAGGTTCCGCTGAAGCATCATGTAGTGCTGCATGTGGACGGGGATCACCACACAAGGATATTCTGAGCCCTGGCTCTTGTGGATGGATAGGACATATGCCAGCGACAACTCGTCCAGGTCGCCGAAGTCGTACTCCACCTGCCGGCCCTCGAAATTAACGACCATCGTCTGCTCGATGCGATTGATCTTCTCGATGATGCCCAGGTCGCCATTAAAAACATCTCGGTTGTAGTCGTTTTCCGTTTGAATTACTCGATCCCCGATGCGATAAGTCCAGCCGAACCGCTGCACCTCGGGGCCACCATTGCCCGGATTGAGAGCCTGCTGGAGCACCTGGTTGAGGTTTCTGGCCCCAAGGATCGACCGATTCATCGGGGAAAGTACCTGGATGTCTGTCTTAGAATCAAAGCCGAAGCGGGCCGGGATGCGTTCCTTCACCAACCGTACAATCAAATCCTGGATAGCCTCGGGTTCGTCCGACTCGATGAAGTAGAAGTCGCTTAGCCCATCGGGAGCGGGCAAATCCGGCATCCGGCCCTGGTTGATAGCGTAGGCCGCCGTGATGATCCGGCTTTCTGCGGCTTGCCGGAAGATTTCGGTGAGTCGCACGACGGGTACCACCCCGGATAAGATCAGATCGGCCAAGACCGTGCCGGGCCCGACGGACGGAAGCTGATCTATATCGCCCACCATGATGACGGCGGCTTTCGAAGGCATGGCTCGAAGGAACTGGTGCCCCAGGACGACATCGACCATCGAAACCTCGTCCAGAACGAACAGGTCGCCCTTAAGCGGGTTCTGCTTATTCCGCTTGAAGTCTCCCGTGGCCGGATCGAACTCCAGCAAGCGATGCAAGGTCTTGGCATGTCTGCCTGTCGTCTCGGCCAGGCGTTTAGTGGCTCGTCCGGTCGGGGCCGCCAACACGCACTTGAGATTCTTGGCGGAAACAATTTCCAAAATACTGCGAACCAGCGTCGTCTTGCCGACACCCGGCCCGCCAGTGATGACCACAAACTTGTTTTGGCACGCCTGTCGAATTGCTTCCTGCTGGCCTGCCGAAAGTTTGATATCCAGCCGCCCCTCAACCCAGGTAATAGCCTTTTCCACTTCGATAGGCGGCAGCGGGTGCGGTTTTGCCGATGCGATTCGCTCGACGGATTGGGCCAAGCCCACCTCGGCCCGATGAAGCCCCTGCAGGAACAGCCATGGCTCCCCGTCCACCAACTCACTTACCACAGAGCCATCCTTAACCGCGACTACGACGGCGTCTTCTACGACCCGCTGGTCGATCTCTACGAGCTTGGTGGTGTGCTCAACCACACCCGACTCCGGGTAGCCGCAGTGCCCCGCACCGGCCAATTCGTGCAAGCTATACTGTACGGCGGCCCGTGCCCGATAGGGACTGTTGCGGTCGATCCCCATTTTGGCGGCTAATTCGTCTGCCGTCTTGAACCCGATGCCCCGGATGTCGTCGGCAAGCTGGTAGGGATTGGCTTTTATCTTGGCGATGGCTTCATGGCCATAGGTGCGGTAGATCCTGACCGCCCGGCCGGCGGTGATGCCATGCTCGGTCAGGAACAGCATGATCTTGCGGACTTCCTTCTGTTCCTGCCAGCTTTGGCGAATTCGCTTGAGACGCTTGGAACCGATACCGTGGATGTGCAGGAGGAAGTCGGGAGATTTTTCGAAGATTTCGAGCGTCCGGTCTTTATGAATCGCAACGATCTTCTCAGCCAGCTTCGGACCGATACTGCGGATCGCCCCGGAGGCCAGATACCGTTCGATGCCCTCCGCTGATGCCGGATGAGTAGTCTTCAGTTCGTCGGCCTTGAACTGCTGCCCGTGTTGTTTATCCACGACCCACCGGCCGCTGGCTTCAAAATGCTCACCCGCTGTGACCGAAGTAGTGCTGCCCACGACTGTCACAAGGTCACGACGAGCCTTAACCTTCACCTTGAGAACGGCGAATCCGTTTTCCGGGTTGTGGTAAGTAACCCGCTCGATCAGTCCTTGTAGATTTTCGGGCATCCGGTCCTTATCCATTAAATACCCGCTTGGAAAACTTTCGAGGACAACTCCTGCCCGAAGCGGCCTTTTCTGGTTACCCGCTTACCGACATAGCCTCATCATACGCTCGTTTCGCCCATTCGTGCAGTTCTTCCGAAAAAGCATGACCTTCGTCGATAGTCAAGAATCTGGTCAGCCCTTTATAGACCATCTTCTCTGGGGGCGGCCCAAGCGGCTCAGCCACAAAATCTTCTGGCAGCGAAAGACCGACAAGCAGCCGCTTGGGTGCCGCCACTTTTGGCCACACCGCCGCATACGCCGGGCTGGTCGCGTTTGAGCCGGTGGCAAACTTGACATAACTCCCCGCCAACTCACCCCGGGCTTCCGGCGAGACCCCCAAGATGACTTCGCTTACCTGCAAGAACAGGTCCCGGAGGGTCCTCCATTGGGGGCTGTCCAGTTTGTTATGGACCCGTTGACTCAGCACACCCATAAATGTCGTCCTCGCCTATCTTCATTTTATCACCAGGATCCACTTGACTGTTCGTAGTCGGCCTTTTATTCCGTTTCAATCAATGGCCGCACTCCCTCGACATGGAAGTGAACAAGGTATTTGCTTTCCTCCTCGCTTATCTCAGGGTTATTGATGCGACTAGCCGCCTTGATCTCTTCGAGATCGGTATCCTCCCCAATTATCGTGAGCGACAATCGCTTGCCGATGTAACCCTCACCCTCTTCGATGAAGAGATATGACGCACTCGGGTTGTGTCCCACGTTGTCATGCGATAAGCGGTTGCTCATAATGAATGAGCAAATTCCAAGCTCGTCCAAGAATTGTGGTCGGCTATAAATCGCCTGGTTCACTTTCCCATTAGCATCGGTTGTTGCCAGGATTCCAATTCCCTTGGTCTTCTCAAAGTATTCGCTAAGTTCCATGGTTTTCCTTTCGCTGAAATTTGTTACTATCCAGAAGATTCCCTATCGCTGGTGGTCTGGGTAAGTTTGCGGATGATGCCATTATTAGGCAACTCTGATCCCCTGTTGTCAAGGTGCTGGGACAGGAAGAACGGCACATCATGCCCCAGAATACCCTCTGAGACACCGCAGAATGCCCCAGGAGGCATTCAAAGCAGAAAATGGTACTTAGACACTCTCAAGCATCGTTTTTATTGATTATTTTGTTTTCAATTCTTTAGGGGTGAGGTGGGCAGCGGGCAGGTAACGTCCACCTTTTGCTGCCACCCACAGGAAAGATGTGGGCTGCGAAAGCCCACGTCCGTGAGCCATACTTCTTGTGGCGTAAATACCAGCGAATGAGGCTCTTAAATGGCAAGCAGTTGTTATATGAGGCAAATCAACCTGTGACAGATGTGGGGCGTATTCGGTCCCTTTCACGGTCGAGCGGGGCGTTGTACAATACCCTGAGCGGAGTGCGAATCCTTCAACC
>CAZISU010000052.1:0-12912 GCA_964541935.1 uncultured Planctomycetaceae bacterium
GTCCTTGTCCGCCTTGATCCGACACACCACCTGCAATTGGCAGGACGCGTTAACTTGCGTCGGTGAAATCGACCGACGCACTCGCCCATCGTCCACTGATTCTGCCAGGTTGCGATTTCTACCGCCCGCTAATGCTCAACCGGATTAGGGATCGGCAAAGGTTAGTTTGTAATCGCTTTGGACGGGATAGCCAGAATTCATATACCCCACCACCCCCGCATTGTGGCATGTGGACCCTGCGGTTGCAAGGGGGAGCGGGGGGTTGCGGTAGCTAATATGCTATATGCATGTATAATCGGCGTCGGAATACGGGCCTTTCTTCCGCAAGAAACAAGCGATTTATATATGTGTAGTACTACCCAGTCGCACGGCAAACTGAAGTTGATTCTTACCGGCATCAGCATTGCGTCGGGAATTGGCGTTATGGGGTTGGGTTTGCTGGTGATTTTCGGCTGGCATACGGACAACCGCACGCTGGTGCAGGTTGTGCCGACATTTGCGCCGATGCACTACAACACGGCCCTGGGGTTCGTGCTGTGTGGCGGCAGTTTGCTCTTATTGATCTTTCGTCGCGACAATTGGGCGGCCGTTGGCGGCGGCTTGGCCGCGTTGATCGGCAGCTTGACTTTGCTGCAATACATCGCGGACGTCAACGTAGGGATCGACGAACTGCTGATGGAGCATCATATTACGGTGGCGACGTCGCACGCTGGCCGCATGGCGCCGAACTCCGCGGTTTGCTTCACGCTGATGGGGCTGGCCGTTATGCTGCAATCGATCCCTTGGCGGGTTTTACGCGCTTCGCTACCGAGAGTAATACTGGCCTCTTTTGCGTTCGGACTGGGAGCGGTGGCCCTGTCGGGCTATTACACGCGTCTCGAAACGGCCTACGGTTGGGGCAACCTGACGCACATGTCCGTGCATTCGTCGTTTGGATTCGTCGTCATCAGCCTGGGTCTGCTGTGTTTTGTCTGGAGCCGCAATATAGATGAGGAAAACTGGCTGCCGCGTTGGATGCCGATCCCCTCGGCCATTGCGATTCTGACGGCCACGCTTTGTTTCTGGCAGGCTTTTTTGGCAGAAAGCCAACGCATTAAACCCGAGTTTCGCGAGCTTTCCGATCTTACCAATATCGCCACTTTGCTGCTGATCGCGGGAATGCTTCTGGCCGTTACTATTGCGGCAATAACATTTTTGATCCAGAAGACCGAGCAACGGGCCCGCGAGGTGGCCCGTGCCAACCAGGCGTTGGAGAAAGAAGTTGCGATCCGTCAGCGGACGGAAATTGCGTTGGAGGTGCATCGCGACCATCTTGAAGAATTAGTTGACGCGCGCACGCAAGAACTCGATATGGCCCGCCAGGAGTCCGAAGCCGCCAACCGCGCCAAGAGCGAATTCCTCTCACACATGAGCCACGAACTACGCACGCCGCTGAACGGGATTCTTGGATATGCCCAAATTCTGCAACGCGATGCGGACGCTACCTCCCCGCAACGCGGGCACCTGCGGGCCATCGTCAACTGCGGCGACCATCTGCTGTCGTTGATTAACGACGTTTTGGATCTGTCGAAGATCGAGGCGGGCCGCTTGGAGGTCGACGGCAAGGCCTGCGACTTGCACGGGCTGGTCCGTGGCGTGGCGAACATCTTGCGCGAACGGGCAGTCGCAAAAGGGCTCACGCTCGACGTGGAAATCGCGCCGCAAGTGCCGCGTGGGGTCGTTATCGATGCCGCCAAACTACGCCAGATCCTTGTGAATCTGTTGGGGAACGGCGTGAAATTCACTCAGCAAGGCGGGGTTTCGCTGCACGTGGCCGTGGGAAACGCGAAAACTCTACGATTCACGGTTTCCGATACGGGGGTGGGGATAAACTCGCATGAGATAGAAGGCATCTTCAACCCCTTCAAACAAATGGAAGCCGGTAAGGCGGCGGGAGGCACGGGGCTAGGGCTGGCCATCACGCGACGCCTGGTCGAAGCGCTGGGCGGCACTGTCGAAGTGCAAAGCGAGAAAGACAAAGGCAGCGTTTTCTCGGTGGCCTTGCCGCTGGTTGAAGCCGAGGGCGAGGATCTATCGTCACTTGAACGGCCCACCGACGAGTATGGAAAGCAGATCATCTTGAGCCCCGGCCAGACTTGCAGTATCCTGGTGGCGGATGACAGCTATGCGAATCGCGACATCTTAAGGGGGATGCTGATCGGAGCCGGCTTCGATGTCACCCTCGTTTCGGATGGAGACGAGGCGTTGGAACTGCTGCGGGGCCAAAATGATGTGGGGTTGGTGCTGATGGATATGCGGATGCCACGTATTAACGGAATGGAGGCGCTAAAATTCATCCGTGCCGACAAGCAGCTCGATCATCTGAAAGTCATCGCCGTAACGGCCAGCGTGTTTCCCGAATTCAAGAAACAGGCCCTGGAGGCCGGCTTCGACGATTTTCTGGCGAAGCCGTTTCGGGTCGAAGAACTGATGGACAAGCTGCAAAAGCACTTGGACTTGCAGTTTACGAGCGTGACGCTGGTTGAGCCTCCATGCCCGACGGAAGACACAACGTTCCTCGCCAGTGAGGAATTGGCGAACATATTGCCCCAGGTACACGAGCGACTACGACGTGCGTTGAAGGTCAAGAACCTGACGGCGATCAAGGCTGTTGGAAAAGAGTTGGCCGACGATGCGGCCACCGCCACGGCGGGTGCTGAAATAATCAGACTGGTCGAGGGGTTCGATTTCGACGGGCTTGAAAAACTCACAAATAAAACGGAGCAAAACGATGACTGACGCCGAAGGGGCCGGAGCCGAACGCGTGCTCTTGGTCGACGATAATCTCACAAACCTGCAAGTCTTGTATCGGGCACTGGAGGCGGAAGGCTATGAATTGCTGGTGGCGCAGTCGGGCGAAGAGGCCCTGGCCACCGCCAAAGAGGCGCGGCCGCAATTGATACTGCTGGACATCAACATGCCGGGCATCGACGGCTATGAAACGTATCGCCGACTGCGGGCCGACGAGTCGACCAAGGACGTGGCCGTGGTTTTCCTCTCGGCGCGAAATGCGGTAGACGACAAAGTGCAGGGGCTCGACCTGGGGGCCGTCGACTATATCGAAAAACCGTTCCAATTCGAGGAAGTCGTGGCGCGGGTGCGGAAACATCTCGACGCATCGCGGCACCGGCAGATCCTGCAAGAGGAGAACGTCGAATTAAAAAAACGCTTGGAGCAAAGCTTTCGAGATTTCAACGAAGAAAGTGTGAGCGAGTTGGCGGCGGCCGGCGAGAGTGAGCATGTCGAGTTTAAGTCCACGTTGCGGTGGAACCTGCATACGGATAAGCCCGACAAGCGGATCGAAAACGCGTGTCTGAAAACGGTTGCCGCGTATCTCAACAGCGACGGCGGCGTGCTGCTGGTGGGAATCGACGATGACGGCCGGGCGGTAGGGCTCGGTCGAGATCAGTTTGCCAACGAAGACAAGCTGCTGTTGCACTGGAACGGGCTGATCTCCCAGGCGCTGGGCGCAGAGGCCTTGCCGCTGGTTCGTAACTCGATTGTCGCTTTCACTGAGCAGCGAGTGTTGGTGGTGCAGTGTCTGCGGTCGCCCCAGCCGGTCTTTATGCAGCGCGACAACGACGAGACTTTTTTCGTGCGGGCCGGCAATCGCACCGACCCGTTGAAACCGAGTGAAATATTGGCATACTTGGAGCAGCGTAAAACGAAATTAGGGTGATCGCCAAGCCGTTACCAATCAGTTGTTTTGTTACGGCAACTCGTCATAGCCGATCGCGGGCAGCTCGATCTTTTTGGCGTGGGCCAGGATCTTTCGCAAGGCCTGCGGCGGTAAGTGGTGGCCCGGACCGCTGGGGCTGATGTTGTGGGCGTAGAGCACCAGCACTTCGCGTCGCGACTTGGCCCGCTGCATGGCTTCGCAAACTTGCTCGACATAGTCCGGACGTTTTGCGGTTCCGGCGTTGTCAATGCCCGTGCCGATCAGGCAGCCGGTCTGGGCGATCTTGTCGACCGAAGTGAAGATGGTGTCCAGGTCGCGTATCCTCTTGCCTTTCGGTAGGCCGGTGCCTGTGCGAAGATGGCGAAAGACCTTTAAGAGCGCGGCGTCTGTCTGGCTGTTGTTTTGGCTACAGGGATAGGCGAACGCCGAGGGCGAGAACCCGGCCGCTTGCAAGGCCCGCATGGCAGGCGAGATTTCCGCCTGCAAATATTTTTCTAGGCCATGTTTTTTGACGAAGTCGACCGCTTTGTGGTGCCGCATGCTGTGGCAGCCGATCGAATGGCCCGCCTCGTGCAGACGTGTGAGGTCCGCAATCTGCTGCTTGGATAGCCGGTCGGGTTGAGATACAAAGAAAGTTGCGTGGGCATCATACTGCTTGAATATCTCGGCGGCCGCCAGCCATTGAGAAACGAACACGTCGTCGAATGTGAGCAGCACGGCACCGGCGGATAGATCCACGCCAACATCTTCTGCCCGCAAGGTTGTCTCGCCGCCGGGCATGGCTACTACCGTGCTTAGCAACACGGTTAAAATGAACATGTATTTTTTCATTGAATATCTTTCTCATTCTAAAATTATGTGTACTCTCAGGCGAATCACAGTTTATTAGCATACTAGCTTTGATTACGGGGTGTCAAGCCGCGATAGCCACATCGACATGGAGCCGATATGCTCGAATGGATTATAAATAACGAGACCGTTCTTTGGTGGCTGGCCGCTGCGTCGGTCGTTACGTTTGTAGCCACGGTGGTGCTGGTGCCCTTGTTGATAGCCAGGATTCCGGCCGACTACTTCGCGCACGGCAAACGTCACCACATGCCCTGGGCCGAGCATCATGCGGCGGTGCGGGCGTTTTTACTGATCGCCAAAAACGTGCTGGGATGCGTTTTTATTGCCGTTGGAGTTGTCTTGCTATTGCTGCCAGGCCAGGGGCTGTTGACGATTCTGGTCGGTATCCTGCTGCTTGACTTTCCCGGCAAATATAAGCTCGAACGCTGGCTGATCACGCGCCGTCCAGTGTTGCGTTCGGTCGATTGGTTGCGCCGCCGGGCGGGGAAATCAGCTCTGGTGCTGGATGAGTAGGAGCCTTAAATATCCTGTCCGTCCCAGCGAACAAACGCCTCTAGGGCGTAATACTCAGGCAATCCCACGCGGTTATAGAGATCGGCGGTGGAGCGGTTGCGGTCTTCGGCCCTTTGCCAGAACTCGCGCGGGTCGTCGGGGCCGGGGAAGAGGGCGGAATCTTTTTGAGATTCGTGGCGGAAGATCGATTGTTTTTTGCGTTCGACGTCCTTGGGGCTCAGCGGCACGGCGATTTCGATCACGTGCGGGGCCCATTCCTGCCAGGCGCCGCGATAGAGCAGCACCTCGGGCCGGGAGCCCTTTTCTTTGGCGATCTGAGCGAGTGCGCGGAAGATGATCTGGGCGCAAACGCGGTGCGTGCCGTGCGGGTCGGAGAGATCGCCGGCCACGTAGATTTGCGCGGGGTCGACCGTTTCGATGAGGTTGCGGACGATTTGCACGTCCTCTTCGCCGGGCGGATTTTTGGCGACCGTGCCCGTCTGATAGAAAGGCAGGTCGAGGAAGTGCAGGTGTTCTTCCTTGCATCCGCACACGCCGGCGGCCGACTTGGCCTCGCTCCAGCGGATTAGCTGCTTGATTTTGAGCACGGCTTGGCTGTCGGGATCGCCCGGTTTTTTTTCGGCCAGCGTTTGAATCACTTGCGTTTCCAGGGCCGGGGTCTTCTGGTCGTCGATGCCGAACTTGCGGTTGAGCTCGGTCATCAGATCGGCCACCTCGTGGGCGTCGTGGTCGAAAACGGCTATGTTGCCACTGGTCATGTAGGCCACATGCGCTTCGTGCTTGTCCTCGATGAGGCGAATTAGCGTGCCGCCCATGCTGATCACGTCATCGTCTGGATGGGGGCTGAAGCAGAGCACGCGGCGGGGCTCTTCGGTGGCTGGATGGTAGTCGATCGTGTCCATCATACGCCGAAAAACGCGGTGCGAAACCTTGGGCGCCGGCCCGTGGTCGCGCAACAGTTGGTGCAGGTTGTGCTTGCGGAAATCGTCCGAGTCGAGCTTCAAAAGGGCCTTGCCCGTCTGTTCGCAGAGCCAGAGCACGGCCCGTTTTATGAGCATATCGGTCCACTCGACGGAGCCCAACAGCCAGGGCGTGGCGCGGGCGGTAAGTTCGTCGGCCGCGGCCGTATCCAGCAGCACCGAAATGTCGTTGTGGTCGCGTAAGAAACTGGCTGGCAGGCGGTCGGTGATGGGCCCTTCGACCGCGTCGCGGATAATCCCCGCCTTGTGCTCGCCGAAGGCCATGAGGAAAATCTTGCGGGCTGCGAAGATCGTCCCCAAGCCCATCGAAAGAGCGTGGGTGGGCACGTTCTCTAGCTGGAAAAAATCGCTGGATGCGTCAGCCCGGGTAAGCGGATCGAGCGTCACCAGCCGCGTGCGACTGTTGCGCGGCCCAAAGGGTTCGTTGAAGCCGATGTGTCCGTTGCGGCCGATGCCCAATATCTGGATATCGATGCCACCGACGCGTCGGATCTCGTCTTCGTAGCGGCGGCAGTGTTCTTCGGCCCGTTCGACCGGCACCGATCCGTCGGGCAGGTGTATGTTTTTTTTGGGGATGTTGATGTGCTCGAAAAACGATTCCCGCATCCAGCGGTGATAGCTTTGCAATTGGTTGGAGCTGAGCCCGAAATATTCGTCGAGGTTGAACGTCACCACGCCGGAAAAGTCCAGCCCCTCGTCGCGGTGCATGCGGATCAACTCGCGATAAACGCCCACCGGCGTGGAACCGGTTGCCAGGCCCAAAACGGCGCGCTGGCCAAACGAGTTCCGCTCGCGGATGGTGTTGGCTATCGTGCGGGCGACGTGTGCCGTTGCGAGAGTATTAGACTCGAACACGAAGCATGGTATGTGAGTTGCCGGCACGGGATCGGCGGGGCGATGTGTGTTTTGAGTAGTCATTTGGCTGTTGAATTTCGTTCAAGACCCATTCTCAAACCGCTCGCCCGTCAGCACGAGATTATCGCGATGGATGACCTCGTCGTACGGTCGGTGGCCCAGGGCGGATTCGATTTTGTCGGATCGTTGTTGTTTAATGAGACCTACCTCTTGGGCGTCGTAGTTGCTCAGTCCGCGCGCGAATTCTGCGCGGTTTTCGTCGCAGATGGCAACTACGTCGCCTTTTACGAAATCGCCTACTACGTCGACGACGCCGATGGGCAGCAAGCTTCGCCCATGTTCCTTGACGGCCCGGCAGGCGCCGGCATCGAGAATCAGTTGTCCGCGGGGCTGGATGGTGTATCCGATCCAGCGTTTCCGTGCGGCCACGGTTTGGCCCTTCGCCGTGATAAGCGTACCCACGCTACGTCCGGCGATGATGTCGGCCAACACACCCGGCTTGCGGCCGTTGGCGATAATCACGCTCTCGCCACCCGCGGTCGCCAGTCGGGCCGCTTCGAGCTTGCTGGCCATGCCACCCCTGCTCAAACCTCCGGCGGCCGAATCGCAGACCAGCGAAAAGATAGAATCGTCCAACTGCGTGACCGTGGAAATTACTTTCGAGCCAGGCGATTTGGGATCGCCGTCGTAGAGCCCGTCGATGTCCGAAAGCAACACCAGCAGGGGGGATCGGGTTAAATTGGTTACAATCGCCGCCAGCCGGTCATTGTCGCCAAAGGTGGTCATCAACTCGTCGACGCTGATCGTGTCATTTTCGTTGATGACCGGGATCTCTCCGTATTCGAGCAGCGTAAGGATAGTGTTGCGCGCGTTGAGGTATCGCACGCGGTGTTCCAGGTCGTCGGCCGTGAGCAGTATTTGCGCGGCGTGTCGCCCGTGGGTCCAAAAGGCCTTTTCGTAGGCCTCGACCAGGGCACTTTGCCCCACGGCGGCCACGGCTTGCAGATGGGCCAGGTCGGTGGGACGCGTGTCTAGCCCCAGACGGCCCATGCCGGCGCCCACCGCGCCGGAACTGACAAGCACCACGCGGCGGCCCGATTGAATCACATCGTTGAGTTCCTCGCCCAATTGGGCGATTCGCTCGTGGTTCAAGCGTCCATCGGCTGTGGTGAGCACTCGGGTCCCCACTTTGACCACAATCGTTGTGGCCAGAGTAGCGATTTCTTGTCTCAATAAATCGGTCATCGGTTACAAATTTGTCGCGCGGTACAACTTGGGCAAACCTATAGCATACCCTGCTGGAGGCCTGTTCAAAAGGGGCATGTTTTTCAGTATCGGTTGTGAAAAACGGCCATCGTATTAGAATGACATTATGAGTGAACTACATGAAGAATGCGGCGTCGCTGCCATTTACCACATGCCCAGTGATGAGGATAGCCCACTTTGCCCAACCCAAGGACCGGAGCATGTCGCTCGACTTTTGCCGAGGATGCTGCTAGACATCCAAAACCGCGGCCAATTGGCCGCCGGCATGACCTCGTATAACCCCAATCGCAAACAGCTCATCGATACCTACAAGGACGTAGGCACGGTTACCGAGGTGTTCCGCATCAACCATCGGGCTAAATACACGAGTCTGATGGATGAGTATTCGGGCCGGGCGGCCATCGGGCACGTTCGTTACGCCACTTGTGGGCAAAGCGACCGCAGCTACGCCCAACCGTTCGAACGCCACCATATCAAAAAGCATAAGTGGTTCAGTTTCGCCTTCAATGGCCAGTTGGCCAATTTCTCCCAGTTGAAACAAAAGTTGTTGGACGACGACGACAACTATCTGGCCCGCGATACGGATACCGAAATCTTCATGCACAGCATCAGCAAGGCGCTTGCACACAAGAAGAGCCCGCCGCTGATTGATATGTGCCGCGATATTGCCACGCGTTTCGACGGCGCCTATAGCCTGGTTTTCCTCGACGCGTTGGGCGATATGCTTATTGCCCGCGACCCGTTGGGCATCAAGCCGCTGAGTTACGCCGTCGAAGGTCCGCTGTTCGCCGCCGCCAGCGAAAGTGTGGCCTTGCTCAACCTGGGCTTCGCGCCAGAAAGCATCAAGTCGCTGTTGCCCGGTCAGGCGATCACGATTACCGGCGGCAAGCTCGACATCCAGCGATTTTCCAACAGTCCGCGCAAGGCCCATTGCTTCTTCGAGTGGATCTATTTTTCTAACGTGGCCAGCACCATGGACGGCCGCAGCGTGTATCTCACCCGCAAGGCCTTGGGCGAGGAATTGGCCCGCGTGGAAGACACGCCCATCGACGAGGATACGATCGTCGTGCCCGTGCCCGACACCAGCAAGGCCTCGGCCGACGCCATGGCCTATAAGCTGCGTGTGCCGTGCCTGGAAGGCCTGATTCGCAACCGCTACAGCGGCCGCACGTTTATCGAAGGCGGCGGATCGCGGAAGAAAAAAGCCCAGACCAAATACACGCCCTTGCGCGAAGTGCTCGAAGGCAAGCGCGTTCTGCTGGTCGAAGATTCCATCGTCCGTTCGACCACGATGAGGGTCCTGATCGAGCGCATTCGTCAGTTGGGACTGGCCCGCGAGATTCACGTTCGCGTGGCTTGTCCGCCCATTATCGCGCCGTGTTTCTACGGCATCGACATGTCGACCGTGGGCGAGTTGTTCGCGCCCGACTTCCTCAAAGGCGGGCCGCTGACCGACGAGGTGCAGGTCGAAATGGCAAAACAACTGGGTGCCGATTCATTACGCTATCTACCGGTCGAATCGATAGCTCGGGCGATCTGCCTCGACGCCGACCAGCTCTGTCGGGCGTGCATTACCGGCAAGTATCCCACGGCCAGCGGCCAGGAGTTGGCCGAGCAGGCCATGGAGAACTATCGCAACGGTGTGGAAGGGCGTACGTATGAAACGTCGCAGGATTGCCCGGAAACCCCTTAAACCACCGCGTTTAGTCCCACCATCTCCGGCGATTCCTGTGCAATGGCCATCTTCCGCAGCCAGTCTAGACGATCTTTGATGACGTCACGGTCAGTGGACAGGGGGCGGTCCGTGGCCAGGGGCTCTTTCTCGCCGTCGGTTTTATCGGCCAGGCCCAACGTGAGCATCGATTTGAGCCGCATATCCATGAGCTGTTTCTCGTGAAAGGCCGGCAGGTCGACCGACTCGTCGGCGTCGATGCCTGCGCGGTCCAGCTCTCCGCGGATGAGGCTCAACTGGCCGAACAGATCGTCCGAGATCAGCCCTTCCTTGTGCATGTCGTGGATCATGGTCGAGAATTCCCGCGGCGTAATATCGGTCACGTCGTACTGCGAGAGGATCTTGCGCAGAGAAGCCGCCTTGGCATCGCCCGGCTCGAACGTGGGCTCGAAACCTTCCAACGCCGTGATTGGCCCAGACGCGGTTGCTTCGCCCCGTTTTCCGCCCGCCATAGGGTCGGAGTAGCGGTTCATAATGCTGTTAATCTGCACTGGCAAAATCCTCCTGGCCGGTGGTTATCGACGCCTGAGCTTTGTTTACGCCGGGACGCTGGGATGTCGGGGTGCCATGGAGCACGCTTGCGTGGCCATGTCGGAGACACACTACTGCAACGATCCACATGCCCACGACAAGCGTGGGCATGGCACCCGACCTCAAAAACAATTCGGGCTAGACCACTCATAGCAAGACGCGTGCCAAACACCTGCGGGCGAGCGATTTGAGAAGCCGGTTTAAACCGTAAGGCTATGTCTGGTAAACGTTTGCGACGTTCTTGCGACAGCCGGGAGCATCTTGCGGCCGTTAGAGGATCGCGTATTTATCGGCCACTTTTGCCGATAAAAAGTCAGCAGATTCGGCCGATCAGCCGCAGCACACCAATTGGATTACGGCCCCGTAAGGATTACGGCCGCTTGCGAAACTCGGCCCGATAGACGGGCTCGTTGTTCATGCGCGTGCGACGTTCGAAGTGGGTGCGATAGTCCATGTGGTGTTCGGGCGCCGTTTCCTGCACCTCGATGGGCCCTTCCAGATCGGTGGCCTGGTCCAGCAGTTTCAGCGAAGCTTGGAAATATTCTTCGACGTCGGTCCAGAAATGCAGTCGTCCGTCGGGCAGAAGCGTGCGCTGGATGTCGCGCATGAGCGGTTCGCGCAAGACGCGGCGCACACGGTGCCGTCGCTTCCACCAGGGGTCGGGGAAATAGACGTGAACGGCGGCCAGCGAGTTGTCGGGAATGAACTCACCGAACACCTTCAGGCCGTCGCCAGCGAGCATCATGGCGTTTTCGATGTCGCGTTTGACCAACTCCGCGGCTGAGAAGTGGGCGTATTTCCAAGCGAGTTCGATGCCCAGGAAATTGGTATCGGGCCGGGCCGCGGCGGCCGTGCGGATAAAAAGGCCCTTGCCCGAGCCGACCTCGACTTCTAATGGAGCGTTGCGGCCGAAGAGCTTTTCGGGATTCCACGTTAACGACAGATCATTAACGTTGAATAGTCGTCCGGTAACGTCCAGGGAAGGGTTGGGTTTCTTTAGCGTGCGACGACCCATTGGCTATTCCGTGTGTGCTTGATCGTTTTGGGTTTCGGCATCTTTTTCATCGTCCACTGAATTGTCCAATAAATCGCACAGCAACGGCATGAACAGAAGCCCGACCACGAATCCGCCGATGTGTGCCCACCAGGCCACGCCTCCCGAAGCGCTCTTCATTTCCATGATTTGCATTAAGAACCAGACGCCAAGGAGAACCAGGGCCGGGACTTCGATAATGAAGAAAAAGAAAACCACGAAAACCAATGTTTGGATTTTCGCCCACGGCCAGGTGATTGCATAGGCGCCCAGCACGGCCGCAACGGCTCCTGAAGCTCCCACCACGGGCACGACGCTAGCGGGGTCGCTGACCCAATGCAAGGTGCCGGCCAAGAGGCCGCCCACGATGTAAAAGATGGGGAAAATCACCCTGCCCAGCCGGTCCTCGACGTTTGCCCCAAAAATCCACAGGAACCACATATTGAAGATCAAGTGGAACCAGCCTCCGTGCATGAACATGCTGGTAAACATGGACAGCACAATCTGCGGGCGATCCGGCGGAAGCGCGATTTGCCGTTGCAAGACGACATTGCGGCCAGAAATCGGGTCCCGCATTACGGTGTTGCGCGGCACGAGCACGGGCACCGGATCCCAAAGTTGCGAGATGCGTTTGGGGATAAATCCGCGCTGCAAAAGCAACTGCTCTTGCTTCTGTGGAGCTACCAGATAGGTCGCCCAAACAAAAACCAAGGCGTTAGCGGCGATCAGCGCATAAGTAACCAGCGGGGCGCGTCGAGTAGGATTTTCATCGTGGAACGGTAGAAACATGGTTGGTTATGCTGTTTCCCATGCCGGTGTGCCACTCGTGGTGTATGTGTTTAAACGCACCAATGCCACGGTTGCGATCACTTGCCCGCGATTTGAGCTTTAATAGCATCGACGGGCAAGGGTATGCCCTTCAACGTGCCTTCGCAAACGACATTTTCGTCTACAAAACATTGAAAATCGCAAGTTAGCATCAAGCGGCGGACCTTGCATAGCTTGACGACGATAACAAAGCGGTCACCGGGACTTACGACGCCGCGGAAGCGAATGTCGCTTAGCCCGCCGTAGCCGACCATTTTTGTGTCCATCAGCTTTTCTTTGATCGCATAGTAGCTGGCAACCTGGGCGGCCGCCTCGCACATCACCACGCCAGGCATCAGCGGCATGCCGGGCATGTGGCCGCGCACCCAAAAGTCGTCCGGGCCGAGATCCTTGTAACCGACACAGATTTTTCTTTCGGTGTCGAGATAGGTGATCGCGGTCAACTGCTCCATCTCGAACCGCTGTGGGTTATAGCGACGGATTTCTTCGATGTCGGCTTCGACCTGGTCGAGGTGGAACTCTGATGGATCTAGAATAAGCTGTTTTCTGGCCAAGGTTATTTCCTCTGCGGAGATCGATTTGGAAATAATTAGGTACGTACTATCTG
>CAZISU010000053.1:0-12896 GCA_964541935.1 uncultured Planctomycetaceae bacterium
GGAACATCAAAGGGCTAAAGTGGCCCGGGTGTTTGACCGCCTTTTGTGCAACCGACACGGCCATCTGATTCGCCCGCCCCGAAATGAACCCGTCGAGCGTGGCGAACTTACGCGGCGAAACTTTTCCCACCCGCGATGCAGGTTTGCGGCCGGCAGTCGTGGCTTCCGAATGTGACTTGTCGAATAGCTTGATGCTTTTAGATTTCGAATCGGTCTTCGAATTGGAAACGGCGGCCGCTTTAGAAGAATCGTCCTGTGAAGATTTGCCTTGCGAGGGATTAGGCAAACTTTCGTCGATCTGGAAGACTAGGTTAGGTCGGCGACCGAGCGTCTCGAAACAAGCCGTTTCGATTTGCGCGCGGAACGAACTTCGCAAGAAATCGCGAAAGAACTGGCTGGGGGCCGCTACAACCAGATCGTCCCCGGCAATTGCCAGGCTGGTGCTTTGACCAAACCAAAGTTCGAAACGTTCTTTTCCGACCTTGTCGGCAAGCTTTGCTCGCAGAACCGACACGATCTCCATATCGTCCGTGGTCACTTCCTGACCGTCCCTGGCGCGCGGACTCCTCCCAAATGCACCTTCGTAGTGCGTGCTGGTTAAACCCGCGAATGCGGGGTATATAAGGAGAAAATAGCGCCTACTATGACAGCGGTCGCCGTCTCAGTTAGTTTGTTGTGTCACTCGAATAGATGATTGTATCCGTGCTAGCGTTGCTGTCAAACCACTGGACAAAGATCCGTGGCAAGTTTCCCTTTTCCGATGCCCTGCCACACCGGAAAAGCCGGACGATTCCGAACCGGCCACGTATACGACCGAACCGCTTTTTTCATCCCAGCAGTCGATTCCAGCGACCGACAATCGTGGAAAAAATGTTCGACGCTCGGGCCCCGCGGATGGCCGCAAAACACGGAAGTCCTTGCGCCGTCGTGAGAAAGGGTGGCATCGCAACTGGGCTGGCGATGTGAATCAGCATGCGGCTGGATCTACCGCGAAAAAAACTTTGCGTAGATGATTCTTCTTTCCCAAGCGCGGAAACCCACCGAGGCGTACATCTCTATGGCAGGTGGGTTGTCGGCATCCACAGCCAGCACTAATCTGGGGCGATTTAATCCCATGGTGAGCCATTGGGCATACTGGGAGATTTGCCTCCCCCATTTGCGCCCGCGCGACGAAGGAAGGATCCCCATGTAAACTAATTCAGT
Organism: uncultured Planctomycetaceae bacterium; assembly: GCA_964541935.1. Lineage (GTDB taxonomy): Bacteria > Planctomycetota > Planctomycetia > Pirellulales > Thermoguttaceae > JAFGTN01. Next base: position 1,204 of record CAZISU010000053.1, read on the forward strand.
GCTGTCGTGATCCGGGTGGTCGGCCAATAGCAGGCAGCCTATATCCTGGCCCTGGTGGCGGACTATCAGCCATCGCGTGGGGGAGAACTCGCCCGTGTCGCGATAGCCCTCCAGAACGTCCTCAATCTCGCGCATGTCATTCAATCGCGGGCAGTCGAGAGTTTGCTCATAAGTTTTCTCGACAATTTGGGCAAGACGCCCATGGTTTGCGCGGTCGTAAGGTTCGAAGTCGAGTTGGTCGTCTACATTGGATTGCACGGGTCGGGCGCTAGGGAAGTCGTCGCGCGAACAGAACATATAGAGAAGCTTTGCCAGCGGCTCGAAGCCGGCCCGGCGTAGCGTGGCGTCGTCGCTCTCACTGACGTTTTCCAGCAGAGCGTGGACCATCGAGACGCCATGCTGATCGAGTTGTTCGCAGATGTCCGCAAGCAGCGCGTCGGCCGTTTCTATCGCTTCGCCTTCGACGAGCCGCGGCGGCCAAACCACGGCCGTGCGGCCCGCCTGGGTTTGCGCCAAGACCGCGCCAATCAGCCGGTCCAAGCGATATGCCGCAAGCAGAATCTTGCGCTCTTGCGGTCTGGCGGATTTATCGTCATCTTCATTTGCATCAACGTGAACGTCAAGATGTTCCCGTACCTGCGCGATGCGTTCCTCCTCTGGCATGTCCCGGAAAACAAGTCGCAGTGCCTCGACCTTGCGAGCCGGCGGCGGTGTGTCGATATGATAATCGCGGCTCGTCACGTTTATTTGCTCACCAAAAAACTAAGCCCTCGGATGAAACTGCTTATGCACGCTCTTCAACCGTGAATGATCCACGTGGGTATAAATCTGCGTGGTAGCGATACTCGCATGTCCCAGCATCTCTTGCACCTGGCGCAAATCGGCCCCGCCGGCCAGCAGATGCGTGGCGAAACTGTGTCGTAGCGTATGTGGGCTGACGTTCTCGGGCGCCCCAACTCTTGCCGCGTATCGTTTTAGCAATTCCCAAATCCGCTCGCGCCGCAATCGTCGCCCCCGATAGGATAGCAATACCCAAGGCGGGCTGGATCCCGTTTCTGACACGCGTGCCACCAGTGCCGGCCGATCTTGTTCGAAATAAGTTTGCACGGCCGCTACCGCCCGAGCACCCAAAAGCACGATGCGTTGCTTGTCGCCCTTGCCGTGGCAGACGCAATAGCCTTCGTCGAGGTGTAGGTTGGGCATCTCCAGGCTCGATAGTTCCGAAGCCCGGCAGCCGGTGGCATACAGCAATTCGAGCATGGCCCGATCGCGCCGCCAGTGCGGGTCGCGTCTCGTGGGCGCGGCCAGTAGACTATCTATCTGTTGCGGCGAAAGCACTCGGGGCACCCGCTCCCACAACTTCTGACTGCCCAGCAACTCGGCCAGATTGTCGCGCATCAGCCCTTCGAGTTGCATGTAGCGGAAAAATAGCTTCAGCGAAACCAGATGGCGGGCAATCGTGGCCGGCCCCAGCCGTTGCTCGTGCAGCCAGGCGGCATAGTCGGCCAGATCGCGGATCGAGAGCTTCGGAATACTGCGGCCGTCAAGCCACTGCATAAACCGCTTCAGGTCGCGGTGATACGCAGCCACGGTATTTTCGGCCAAATGACACTCGCCAGCCGAATATTCGACAAAAGCATTCAACAACCCCCGCGAGAGATCCTGCGGCTTGGGTGGTTTAGGGCGAAGACGTTTTTTGCGTGTGACTGCCATTCGTGCGGGCTATGGGAGTTTATATGGTGACCTATAATCCATTTTCGACCACCGAGTAGGGGGATCTCCAGCGGTTTTCACATGACGGTTTTAATCCGTATGATGCGTACTTACACGTGTTATCAATTGATGGCCATCCCAGTGGTATGTCTGGCCAAGGTTCGCTAGAATTATCGAGATAATCGCCTGTTTATGTGTCTTTTAAAAAATACAGAGGAGCAGCAATGACCGCACGCAATATGCAGATAGTAGACTTAGCCGACATGACCTCCGGCCAGGAGGCCGATGTATTTGTGCTCATGACCGCCAAGGAACAACTTACCACGCGCGACGGCAAGCCGTATTTCAGGGTGACCTTCCGCGACGCTCGACGCGAGGTGAGCTTTCCCATTTGGGGCGATTCGCCGTTGGCGGTCGACTGTCGCGATGCCTGGATCCCCGGCACTCATTATAAGATCCGCGGCATTTATCGCGATACGGACTACGGCCCCCAGTTGGATATCCACCGTATCCGCGAGGTCACCGAGGCCGACGCCGACGACGGGTTCAGTGCCACGATGTGCATGGCCCATTCGCGTTTCGACCCCGAAAAAATGTTCGCCGAAACGCTCGAACTGGTGCAAAGTCGCATCCAGGACGCGGCCTTGCGGGCGTTGGTTGAGTTGATCGTAAGCGAGAATCGTGACAAGCTATTGACCATGCCGGCGGCGCGTCGCAACCATCACGCCTACGTGGGCGGGCTGCTGGAGCACACGCTTAGCGTGGCTAAGACGTGTGTCTACCTGGCCGACAAATACAACGAATACTATCCTGACATGCAACCGCCTTTGGACTCCGGTATGGTAGTAGCCGGGGCCATACTGCACGACATAGGCAAGCTCCGCGAACTCGAACAAGGCCCGGCCGCCACCGAGTACACCGCCGCGGGGCACATGGTCGGCCACATGCTCTTGGGTCGCGACATCGTCCGCGAAGCGGCCGCACGACTCGAAGCTGACGCAGATGTTACGCTTGACCCCGAAACACTGCTGCGACTGGAACACCTGGTACTATCGCACCAGCGCCTGCCGGAATGGGGCTCGCCCAAACCGCCCATGACGCCCGAGGCCATGATCGTCCACTATGCCGACGACCTCGACGCCAAGCTGCACATGATGGTCTCGATCATCGCCGAGGAAGGCTCCCCAGGTCCAGTGACGTCGACCAAAAACATCCTCCGCCAGCATGTTTTTAAGGGGTTTTCGTAACCTTAACGCCAACTATCGTCCTCTTGTACGACCTCCCCGTTGCCGATCGAGCCCAGGGCCCGGAACAGATATCGTTCGATATTGAAGCTGATTGAGTGGACGGCTCCGTCGCCAAAAGCGGTTTGAACGATTCCTGGGTGCTCGCTGTTAAAACAGGCGAAGGGCATCTTTTCGTTCGATGGCTCGACCGTCGTCCACATCATCCCACAGCCCATCCAGCCGAACGGGCTGCCGGTGTACTCGTCGTCGGATGTTTTACCCATACCGGTGACTTCTCCGAACATAATGGTCTTGCTTGTGCCATCGGTAATGTCGCGAACGGCGGTCTTCGAGCGGTTGTAGAATATGCCGGATTCCGCGTCGAGTCGAAAATGGGCCGTTGGGCTGGAGATTTTTCCGGCCGTGCCGGCGCATCCGATATAGTTGGTTATGCCAAGTTGTTTGCCGTTCCCGTTGGGAAAAACGTTCGCGGAAAATTTGTAGTATCTCGAACCGTCGTAGAATATGTGTGCCACCGCCAGCACGTCTTCGGCGTATTTATGCTGACTTGATGGGCAAACGTAAGCGTCGACTTGCATGTTCGCGGCGTCCCAGGCGGAGTCCACTTTCCACCACGGTACGCCGGGACGCTCGATATCCAACAGCGACACGCCTATCGACGGCGTGGGAGATTCGATCATGTCATAGATGGTTTGTTGTTCCAGGTGCGGGAGCAAAAAACCGAACACCGAAACGTATTGCGTGTCCCAACTGGCCGAACTGGTGTAAATCTGTGGCGTGGGCCCCAGATACCCCGGCGGGAACCGGCCATGGGCCGCCTCGAAACCGAGCGCCGCTAAGGAGATTTGCTTGAGGTTGCTGGCGCACTGCGCTCGTCTGGCCGCCTCGCGAGCCGCCTGCACGGCCGGCAGCAGCAAAGCAATCAGTATCCCGATGATGGCAATTACAACGAGCAATTCGACAAGCGTAAAACCGTATAGCGGCCGACCGGAGGTCGGCTTCCGTGCTGAAAAAGTGGTATTTTGGGTGAAATTCATTGCGATATGCAAACTCAAACAGTCGAACTATCCGCTGCATTATATCCCACGCCAGTAAAATATGCCAACAAATGCCCCAGCCGCATAGCCTGAATTGGGGTGGTTCAATAGGTCGCCTTTTGCTAAGATCCCCCCCCTGATTATCCTTGTTTTTCTATTTTTCCATCTGTACTGCTCACGCACAGTGTGAGGGGTACGTGGATGTTTTTTCGCTTGCGAGTGCGCCATGGGAAGGCTAGACACGCGAACAATTTGTTCTGTTTCGAGCCCTTGGGCCAAATTGATCTTTTGTCTGCTGCTGTTTTTTCCCCAGTTGTCGATTTTTTCAGGCTGTCGCTTGGCCGGAAAACACGGCATGTTGCCGGATAGCCTCTCGCAGTGCCGAAAACTTTCCCAGCAAGGTCTGGCGGCTATCGAGGCCCAACGCTGGGACGAAGCCGAGAAGTTGACGTCCAAAGCCCTTAAGGCTTGTCCCAATGATATGGACGCAAAACGCTATTACGCCGAAGCTCTCTGGCATCGCGGCAAACGCGCCAAGGCAATCGTGCAACTCCGCGCTGTGGCAGAAAACACGGGCTCTGACGCGGCCCCGCGCGTACGTCTGAGCGAGATGTTGCTGGAAGTTGGGCAGTTGAAAGAGGCCCGCCGTCATGCCGAGGTGGCCATCGACTTGGACCCCAATGTGGCCTCAACGTGGGCGGTCAGAGCGAGGGTTTCGGCCCGCATGGGGCTTCTCGAACAGGCTTTGGCCGATTACCAGCGCTCGCTGGCCTATGGGCCCGAGGATAGGGACGTGCTTTTAGGGATGGCAGAGGTCTATCGCGAGCTCAACAAACCGCCAGAGGCCCTGGCGGTCTTGAACCGCTTGGCCGACACTTACTCATTGGAAGGGACGCCTAAAAATGTGATTCACCTGCAAGGTCTGGCTTTGGCCGCGCAGGGGCGTTTTTCGGCGGCGGCCGAAAGCTATGGGAAAGTTGTCGCAATCGAAGGCGCAACGGCCGACAACTATTTCGAACTGGCCAATGCCCAGTGGCAGTCCGGCCAGCACAACAAGGCTGCCATGGCCGCTCACCAAGCCCTCTCGCTAGACCCGCTGCACTCTCGCAGCCGAGAACTATTGAATCGCATGCAAGCCTCTCTGCCGACCCGCGTTCGGCGTTGACGCATCGCCCCAATGGCAAGTGAGGATTGTACGAATCAGGGCAAAGCTTCGCGTTACTCTGGCTCACGTTTCGTTCTTCGAATAATCCGCGATATTGCCGATAGTATGTATATGCTCGTACTCTTGCGGCCAGACCAAAATGGCAAAAGAGCTGCGTTTTTTCGATACGACCACAACAACCGTCACGACCGTTTCGAGCCCCCTTGCGAATGAACAATTCTCGCTGCAAGAGCTTATAGAGTTTAGGCGACTGTTCCGTTTGTTTTCAAGCTAGAGTTTATAAGGGGAAGAGAACGATCGCGTTATGTAACGCCGATATAAATAGGATAGGAGAAAAGGGATGTCGCAAGTTTTGGAAAATAGTGGAGACGTTTTTGTAGATCGCCGATTTTCGACCGGTCCGAGCAAGTCTCAGAGCACCGAGCGCCGCCAGTTCGCCAACAGCCACGAGGGCCTCTCGCCCGAAGCCCAGGAGTTGGCTCAAGCTATCGACGGTTACAAGTTGCGACACCGCCGTCGTTTCATCACCTACGAAGAAATGCTGGCAGTGGTTCAATCCTTGGGCTATCAAAAGTAGCGTCGTCTACGTGCCGTGGAAGAACGGCGAACGCAGTGTTGCCACAGAGAGCAATCCGAGTGTCTTCCCGTCCTCGTCTACAACTTCAGCCATGCTGTGCCCCGTGCTTTGAAGTTGTGTGATGGCGACGATACTGGTCTCGTCGGCCGCAAAGGTGGGCAGTCCTCTCAGGGGTACGCTCTCATCATCCGTGGCAAGACCCAACTCGATCACACGCACGTATCCGGCCAGTCGGCCCGTGTCGGCGTCTTCTACCACGACTTCGGCAAGCTGATAACGCTTGGCCATGTCCAGAATGTCCTGGCGACGCATGTTTGTTCTTGCGCGCGGCGTTCCCCGTAGCGGCACGGCCAGTTTTCCGACCGATTGCAGCGCGCGTGCGAAAATGCCACGAGCCAGACTTTGTTGCGATGAGTGCAGTATCCCCACCTCATGGCCTTCTTGCAAAACGCCTCGCAGTTCGCGTCGGGCCAGCGTCAGTTTTATGCGGTCGGGTGATTTGGACACGAGCTTGGCGAAGAACAGATTGAACCCCCACAGCAGCAGGCTGACGGGCAGGAAAAGGACCGTGAAAACGAAAAACAACGGCCCTCCCATTCGTAACAGGCGGTTCGGAGCTTGCAGGAACAGATTCTTCGGCAGCAATTCGCCGTAAACGAACAGCACGGGTGCGAGCACCAGCGGCGCAATTAGTTCGGCAACCGCGCCACCGCCCAATAGCAGACCGGCCCCGATTACGATTGCCATCGAGAGCAGGTAGTTCGCCAGGTTGTTTCCCACCAGCGTCGTGGCCACGAACAGCGAAGGTCGGTTGGAAAGCCACAGCAGCCCGCGGGATATCAGGTCGCCGCCCAACGCATCCAACACCAGCCGCGTCCGCGAGACACGATAAAAGCCGGTTTCCGAGCCGCTGAAAAACGCGCTCAGCAGCAAGCCCACGATCCCCATTCCCAACACAGTCAAAGTCATGCCTCGTCCTCCTCATCTTGTTGGAGAGTGAGTCGCACAACTATCTGCCCCCGTTTGGGAACCTCAATCACCTCGAAGTGGAACGGCCCCCAGCGGCACGTGTCGCCGGCTTCGGGAAAACGCTCGAGTATTTCCTGTACGGCGCCGGCCACCGTCACGCTTTTGCCCGCTGGCGGCTCGACGCCAAAATGTTTCACCAGACGCCGCAAGCTGGTCATGCCGGTTACCTGCCACACGCCGGGCTCGCGTTGGCGGATGGGATTCCGCTTCAGCAGGCGTTTGCTGCGGCTGGGCGCGTGGCTGAATATCGTATCCAGAATATCCTCGAACGTCAGTACGCCGATAGTTTCCCCGAACTCGTTCACCACCACGGCCACCTGCCGGTCGCGGTCGCGCATTGTTTCGAAGGCTTCGGCCACGTTGGTCGACCAGGGCACATAAACCACGGGCGTGGCGTGGTATTCGAGATGTTCGGACGGAATGCTCGAAAGCGAACGCAGGTCGATGGCCGATGCCACCTCGTCGTTTTCGGGCTCGGTCACCAGCAGATACCCGCTGGGCGGCATCGTGCCGTGCAGGTCGGCGAGCGAAACCGGCGGGCGGAAGGACATGAACTGCGTGCGCGGCCGCATCAGTTCGTCGGCGCGGATCTCCGAGAGCGAAACGATATTTTGTAAAACGTTCTGTTCTTGTTCGAGCAAAGCCGCGTCCGAAGTGGAAAACTGAACCGCACGTTCCAGATCGCCCACACGCAGATATGGCTCGGCTTCAAATTTTGGAAAAAGCAACCGCCGCGAGAGTAGATTGGCCAGTCGCAACGCCGGCAGAATGGGGTCGGTCACGCGCACTATGGGCGTCAGTGGAACCGCCAGCAAGGCCGCCGCCATACGTGGCTTGAGAACGCAAAGGCTCTTGGGCAGCATCTCGCTCAGAACGATCAGCGTCAGCAACGTGACTAGCGCGAAGCTGGCGGCAGTCGTCGAATGGCCCGTTTCTTCCAAGCGGATGCAAATGATCGAGGAGATAGTGAAATACGCCAGATTGACCAGCAGATTCCAGAACAAGACAGCCGTCAGCAGGCGGTCGGAATCGGCCAGCAAAGCCACGGCCATACACTGCATCCGCGAACCTTTGCCCATTTCCGTGCGGTCCTTGCGGCTAAGGTAGAACAACGCCGCTTCGCTCGAAGAGAAAAAGGCCGAGCACAGAACCAGTATACCCATCGCAACTAGCCAAGGCGAATATGGTAATAGCTGGTCCACGTATTGCTCCGTTTATGGGCCCCGTTTTTTGGGCGCTGTTTTTGGACAAGGTCATTCCTCGCCGATTGTGGTCCGCCCGGTTGCCACGTCGAATTCGTAAATGGCGGGCACCAGCATCGCGGCCGTCATGAAACCGTATGCACCGGCCGTTACCAGGAAAACGGCCAATGTGTCTTCTAACATGAAACTGGTGATCGCGTAAAAAGTAGCAAAAGGACAAACGAACGAGGCTATGCCGATGGCCCGCGAAGGATTTCTCGCTCCCAGGGCTACGTACAAACCAATTCCGCCTCCGACGGTGAATGCCAAAAACGGTTGTAGTTGTGTTTGGAACGAACCGCTGAAGGCGATCATAATTCTCATGCAAGTCGCAACGCCCACGAACAGGAAGAACAGCGTGCCCAGGCTGGTTGCCACGGCCGTTCGCGAGTTGAAATAGTTCATGCCCACATGGATGCCCAACACGGCCACGAAAAACATCAACACGCCCAGCCCCAAAACGAGGTAAACGAGATTCTCCAGCCCCACCGAGCCCGTGTACCAAAGGTAAACGCACAGCAGCACAGGCAGCAGAATCATCTCCTTGGTGTTATAAAAGACCCCGCCCAGCTTACCGAAAACAATCTCCTTGGGCGTAAGATCGGTCACCAAAAGCAAATCCAACGCCCGCGCGTCGCGTTCGCTCGTCAACGAGGTCACCGCTTGGGCGTTCAGCAGAAAAAGGCTCAGCAGGAACAAGGGCACCAGGGCCATTGCACCTTGCGCCCGGGTCATCGTTTGCGCCTCGCCGCCCATCCCATACAAGCAGGCCACGGCCAGGGCAAAAAGCACCAGATAGGCCAGGCGAATCACAAGTATCTTCCGCCCATAGGCCCAGGTGCGAATCTCTCGCCAGATGATGGGGTTGTCCCACACGCGACGCGTGCGCACGTTTTCGGCCGCGATTTTGGCTTTTTCCTTGGCTTCCCTTGCTTTGGCCGCGGAAATGTCCTTTTGCTTGCCTTCGGCGTCCTTTGCGAACACAACCTCTTCGCCCTCGGCTGCTTCGGCGGCCGTCAGCGGTCGCGCTTCCCGCGACGGGTTCCAAACCCGTACCATGGCGATGGCGAAGACGTTGATTGCCAAGGCCGCCAAAACCGAGACCAGCAGATAAAGGTTCACCGGCGTCGCCAAAATACCCAAGCCCGGGCTCACTTGGCTGAAGGGCTGGGTGGTTTCGATGATCGCCTGCCAGGGACTCATCCCCGCAGCCAACTCGCGTGCCGTAAGAGGGCCGAACATCTGTCCGAAGGCGCCCACGGCCACGATCTCCCAAACGGCCATCCACAGCACCACGCTCAGCACGGTCAGAGCCAAGGCCTGAAAGGTCTTCTCACGCCATAGGGCCAACATCGAGGCCAGACTGCCGCACACGATCGTCGTGCTCAGCGTGACCGCCAATGCCTGCCAAACTTGTCCAAAGGAAACCCCGCCCAAAAGCACGCAGATCATAAACAACGGCACCGTCGCCAGCATCAGCACCAAAACGTGCAGCAAACTGGCCAGCAACTTGCCCAGCACCAACTCGCTATTGGTCATGTTCGTCAGCAGCAGCAGTATCAGCGTCCGCCGATCCTTTTCCTGCGAAACCGCACTGGCCGTCAACAAACTGGCAAAGAACAGCCCAACCACCAACTGCAGCGGGGCCAAAATCTGGAAAAGCATCGTCCCGAAACGCGCCAGGTCACCGATATCCCGCACAATCTGCGTACCCGTCACCATCAGCCAGGCAACGCTCATCAGCCCCAAAAGCCCCAAAACATAAGCCGCCCGCGCAATATAAAGCCGCGGTCGCCGTGGGGCTATCGTAAATTCACGTGTAAATACCGGCCCGATAAGCAAGTCGTTTCTCCAGTTCCACAGGTGCGTCAGCGACGCAAACAACGTCTATTATATGCCAAGGCACGCCACATACGCACCTGACAGTCAATAATACCATGGGTTTAAGAAGAGGTAGAGGGGAGTCTGGTGGAGGTTGGTGATTACACTCCGTAGAGGGGGCTAATCTGTAGATAGATCTGGATGCCACTTGTATTTCACATTTTGCACCCCATACTAACCCGAAGCGCAAGCGAAGGGAGCCGCGGCGTTTTCCCGTGCTTACTGCCCTTCGCTTGCGCTTCGGGTTAGTATTGTTGCCAGCTTCTCAAGCGTTTCTCCTACTCCAAATATCCAATAGCTTTAAGCTGAGCATTAAAATCGGCCGGCAGCTCGGTCAGCGGCTTCTTAACATCGCGAGCCGCATAACGCAGCATATTGCGCAGCAGCCGCTCGGCCGCCGGATGTTTCCCAAGGTTCTCGCGAATTCGCAATGTATTGAGGAAAAACCGGCCTTCGCCAAACGGGTACACGCAGACCATTAAACCCGAGGAGTAATCCTGCGACGCCTTGATCGCCCCCACGACAGCTTCGGCCGGCGGACTCTGGTCCAACCAGGCCCGATCCGAGATAAGTTCGCGGTAGAAAACATTATCCATCAGGCCGCCCGACGGCAGTCCCTCGAAAATCGGATGCCGTTTTGACCATTCGTCGGTGAGGTAAAGCCAACTGTAGATGGACTCAAGCCGTCCCTTGTTAACCAGCGGCAGCCGGCCGACCGGATCATCACCCTAATCACGTGTGCCCGGGAGAATTGTAACCCCACATTAAATCAGACTAAAAAATACTGTCGCCATAAGTCCTTACGTGATAAGCGACAGTGCCATTCGGTCCGGACACCTTTAATTCGTCCGAATTCGTCCGAGTCCACTTTTTGCCTCCAATAGCTTCGCGAGATACTTCGCCGTTTCGGAGGCAATCACGTTGTAGCCGGCGAGATTCGGATGCCGGTCGCTGTACCAACCTGGGAGGTGGCCGAGAATTGGGTCGAGTTCGTTGGCCATCACTTCCACGCCGGAGCCGTTCACAAACGGCTTCACTAGATCGTGATATTGTTTGGGAACTTTCGCGAGCGGGTAACGCCGGTAGTTGAGCATATTCGGCCCCTTCATCAACTCGGCAGCGTAACGCGGATAGATGTCGAAGACAAGGAGATTTTCATTCCGTGCTACTTCGAGAACCAGATCGTTGATCTCCTTGCTGACCTCCTCATCCGCGAATGGAATTACGGTCATCGGGATGAGTAACGCTTGGGGATGATCTTGTCTCAGGCGAGCAAGCAGCTCATGAAAGTCTTTCGGAAAATTCACGGTGAAATCATCGCGCCTCGCTCGGTCGTTCAGACCGTAGCGAATGAAGATGTAATCTAATCCCGGCAATTTTGCCACGTCGCGATCATAGCGGCCTGAATCGAACAGTCTGCGGATGTATTCTCCGCTAAGGCTGGAATTGATCACATGGCACGGAGGTAGATCGCCTTCTGCGGCCAGCAGTTGCTCCAGAACTTTCTCCAAATGTGGGCCTTGGGGCTTCAGCCGCCGCGGCACGCTCCCTTCCGTGGTGCTGTCGCCGAGCAACAGGATCTGGCGTTTTTCGCCATGCTCCGCATTCGCAGAAGACGGCGGAAGCACGACCGAGAGCATCATTCCGAGAACAAGAATGGGAGCGAAAATGTTCTTTAATGGGAACAGAAAATCGTTCTTCATCGATGGGGCCTGTTTCGTGGATACTAGTTAGAATTAAAGGTGTCCAAGAATTAAAGGTGTCCGGTACGAATGGCACTGTCGCTTGTCCCTTAAGGACTTA
>CAZISU010000054.1:0-12889 GCA_964541935.1 uncultured Planctomycetaceae bacterium
GCTAGCGGAGGGACTTGAACCCACAACCTGCTGATTACAAATCAGCTGCTCTGCCAATTGAGCTACGCTAGCCTCTTGGGCTCACTACGCGAATCGTTTAATATAACCAACCTCAAAAGCCACGCAAGGGGGATGTGCAGAAAAACTTCGCTCTATTTTTAGGGAATTATTCCTGAGAGGAAGCACTCAAGCTAGTATCGCTGCCGGGCAAGACTGACCATCGACCAAGGTTGGACACCTAGTACAGTTAATTATCCTTCGGTCGTGGCAACTTGGGAAAATCAGGAAAAACCAACCGACTTGAAGGCGGCAAATAGTACCGTAAGCAGATAACTAACCGCTCCGTGGGGTGTGATTAGCGGAATTCTCAGACGAAAGATTGCTGACGACGGTAGGTGAAGCGTTGCCTAAATGTTAGCAGAAGTGCTTCTCACCGCATTAGTTCGAACCCGATATCCGTAAAAAAGGCGGGGACAAGCCCCGCCGCTAACAATAATTATAACCCCGCCGCAAGCACCTATGACTGGTTTATCCGTGCGATCCGCTCTCCTCGGGCAGGTCGATCCGGTCTTCCTTGGCGGCACGCCGCAGTTTGTTTAGGGCGCGGGCTTCGATTTGGCGTATGCGTTCCTTTGTTACGCCCATGGAAGAACCCACCTGTTTGAGTGTGCGAGGCTCCTCACCACGCGTTAGTCCAAAGCGGTCGATAATGATTTGCTGCTCGCGTTCGTCCAGTCGAGTAAGAATCTTTTCGATCTGGCTGCGGCGCTGCAGGTGGTCCGTTTCTTGTTCGTATTGATCCGTGCGTGCGTCTTCGGTGGACGAAAACATTTCCGAGTGGCTGGTGCGAAAACGATCGCGGTGACGATGTTCGTCGGGGATCGTGCGCGCGAAATTTTTCATGATTGCCCAGCTTGCGTATGTGCTGAATTTGTTTCCGCGGGCGAAATCAAACTTTTCTACCGCTCGGATCAGTGAAATATTGCCGTCGCTGACGAGTTCGAAGAAGTTTTCGCCCTGGCCGACGTGGCGTTTTGCAATGGAAACCACCAGCCGTAGGTTTGCGCGGATGATTTCGTTTTTCGTTGCCACGGCCTGGTCGTAAATTTCCTCGATCTTGTCCATCTGGCTGGTCTTGGGGCGAGTCTGGTCGAGTCGCTCGCGGAGTTCGGCGGCCTTGAACTTGAGGTAGTTGAGCCTGCGGAAGAGGTGCGCCTCTTGGTGTCGTTCTAATAGCGGGATCTGGTAAAGACTGGCCAGATATGACGGCAGCCCGGACGGCAGACGGGGCCTTTTGGCCGGTTCGGTGCTTTCCGGAATGGGACCGAGGAGTTCTTGTTCCTTCTTTTTATTGACTACGGCTTCGTTGAATTGCTCGTTGGGCATGTAGTCCAAGGGCAATTCCATGATGCGCCGTGCCCGCATTTCGGAGATTACGCGATAGACGCTGGTTTTTGTGCGTCCGAAGCGTTTGGCCAGCGCTTTGACCGACTCGCCGCGCCGGTACTGGTGATAGATCATCCGCCTGGCGGGCTCTTGCAGCGGTCCGCCGCTGTCGGGGAATACGGCCAGTCGCGGGTATTCCTTGTCGAACTGTTTGATCGTATAGCGGATCGTCTCGATGCTTCTTCCGGTCGAACCGGCCAGCCGTCTGGCGACTTCCGAGGGGGCTCCGCCTGCCTGCGACAGGCGCCTGCCCTGTTCGATAATACGGTCGCGTTCTTTTTCGGAAAGCTGGCTGAAGCGGGCTCCTCGGCGAACGCGAGCTTCGTTGCCGTGCACGAATCGTTCCACGGAACTTTGCAGGAAGCCGACGCGCTTGCGGTGGCCGAATAGAAAGCGGCGACTGACCAGGCCTTGTTGTCTCCAGCGGGAGATAGTTTTGGTCGAGACCTTGAATCGACGGCTGAGTTCGTCGACCGTCATGACCGGCTCGCCGGCGGCAGCCGAGGGGATGTTGGCCGCGTCGGAAACGTCTTCGACGAACAGACGCAGGTCGTGGCAGGCCTCTTTGCCGTTAAGGCGGAGGTCGGGATAGGATTCGGGACGGTAGTTGGTTATTCGGTAGCAGAGGTACTCGTAGCTGTACGTCCGGGTGGGATCTATTTCACCCAGCAGCTTTTCTGCCATGTCAACTTGTTCTATTTTCTTCTCGCGTGGAGCGAATCGGACTAGTTGGTCTCGTAGTTCACGTATTGCCGGGTTTGCGTAAGTAGCGTGCATTGTCGTACCTCGCGCTCCGCGGCTTGGCCTATCTCCCTGCAAGCTCTTGCTGGCCAAGTCACGGCTTTATTACTGGTCGACCGTCTTGGCCAACCTCGTTGTCAATGTCCTTTTATCTGGAATTAACTTACTATTTGCCTCTCCTCGCAATTTAACGTCTTGAGATTGAATCTCGTTAGACGTCTCTCTTTCCTGATTTACGCATAAAAGAACGGTTTAGTCCAGATTAATAACTGGAAAGTCTGTCAAAATAGTGGATTTATTATCGTTACCCCCCATTATATCCCCCCGATCTAGCCAAGTTCGCCTCGTGTCGGTTTAGTGTATGGGGCGTCATGTCTCCTTTGTAGCCAATTTCATGCCATTGACCACGGAATAGTAAATTCTTTATTGAAAATGCTTTCTAATAACAAAGACGCAGAAAACAACCGTTGGTTACAGGTTTTTCTCCCTAAATGGATATGTTTTCTCAGCCCGTCCAGGGAGGGGCGGTTTTCCGATTTACCTAGAGTGCCTAATGCCCCGCGGTGGCTCTGCCTGTTTTTTCTATTCGCTACAACCGCTGTTTTCCGTTTAACTCTACCTGGCGGTTTCGTCGATCAAATGACTGAGGTACGGTGTTGCAATATTGCTCAGTAATTGCATAACAGAACACAATCACAGCCCTGTCGGGATACCAATACAATGCGAGACTCAAACTCCATCGGAAAACTGATGCTCAGATTTACGCCGATTATGTTACTGGTCGCGTTTGCTTTATCTATTGTTGGGCCAGCTTTGGCTGCCGGGGCCGAAAAGGATGGGGCGGCTTGTCTGCTGCAGAGCCGTCGGGCCCCGGGATCGATTGATCGGGTTACGGTCAAGCTCGACGCGGGGGGCGAGCTGAAATTTGTCGAGGACAAGAAGGTCGGCCGCGAAAAGATGAGCGTGGTGGCGGAGATCGAGTATACCGAGAGGACGTTGGCGCTGGCGGATGACGAGGCCGGGCGTTTGCGTTCGGTGCGATACTACGATCAGGCCGAGGCGATCATCAAGGTGGGCGACGGCGGTTTCAAGCCGAGCTTGCGTGACGAACGGCGTTTGATCGGGGTCAGCGTCGCCGGTAGTTCGACTGAAAAAGCCAAGGCTGACGCCAAAGATACGGTCGATCACGGGAATCTGCTTTTTAGTCCCATGGGGCCGCTAGCACGCGATGAGTTGGATCTTTTAGAGATCAACGGTGACAGTCTTCTGCTCGACCGCCTCTTGCCCGGCCGCAAGGTTGCCCAGGGTGACAGTTGGGAACACTCCGAGGCCCTGATGACGGCCCTGTTGGATTTGGACCGCATTGCCAAGTGCGAGGTGAAGAGCACGCTGGAGAAGCTTTCGCAGACTTCGGCCTTGATGGTCATGAGCGGAAACGTCGAGGGGGCCATCGGCGGCGTGTCGACCCGCAAAGAGATCAAGGCAAAGTACCGCTTCGATCGGCGTACGGGCCGTATCGACTGGTTTGGGCTGCTGGTCAAAGAAGATAGTGATATCGGGCATATTAACACGGGCGTGGAACTGGTTGCGCGCGTGCAAATGCAGATCACGCCGGTAGACAGTTCGCCGCGGTTGAGTGATGCCGCGCTGGAGGGGTTTTCGCTCGATCCGTCGGATGAAGTGAGCCAGATTGTGCATCGCTCGGATGCGGGCGGCTGGGAATTTTCGCACGACCGCCGCTGGTTCGTGACCGTCGATCAGCGCAGTCGGTCCGTGCTACGGATGGTCGACCGCGGCGAGTTGATAGCGCAATGCAACATTACGGCTCTGTCAAAAGTCGATCCGGGCAAGCAGATCACGCTGAAGCAGTTTCAAAACGATATAAAAGAGGCCTTGGGCGAGAGCTTTGGCGAATTCATCAACGCCTCGCAACGTGCCAATGATGCGAAATGCCGCGTCTTGCGGGTAGTGGCCGGCGGCGAGTCATCGGAACTGCCCGTGCATTGGATCTATTACCTCATTGCCGACGAGCAAGGCCGCCAAGTCACGCTGACGTTTACGGTCGAAAAGACCAACGTAGAACGGCTGGCCAATGCCGACCGGGCAGTGGTCGAGACGCTACGGTTTGTCGAGCCGGAAGTCGCCCAGCGGGATGGGGAAGCGGCGACGCGTTAGGCCCGAACGGCCAGTGGCACATACAGCCATTTTCTTAACACTGGCGCCCGGCGCGTTAGAACCCTTCGGTATTGGGGAGTCGGAGTCGTAGGACGGAAAAATTGTATGGTGACTCCAAACGAACCGCTTAGCACCAGCATCCTGGTAATTATGTATTTTGGCGATGTCGTGTTTGCGGTCAGCGGTGCGCTGACTGCTGCCTTGCTGGGGTCACTCAGTTACGCGACACTTAACTACCTGGCGGTTCCGAGAATTCCTGCTGAAGCAATCGCATGCTCGGCGGCGTTTTCGCTACGGGCTTGTGCTATCATCTTCGATCTTATCCACCCATTAAATGCGAGACAACCGTGGTGAGCCCGATGAGTATCAGGACCACGCCGCCGGCGATTTCGGCTTCGCTGCCAATGCGGCGGCCGATGCGGGCGCCGTAGCGCATGCCGACGACGCTCAGCGCGGCGGCTACCAGGCCGAAGATTATGCAGGGGATCCAGATCGGGCGTTGCAGCATGGCCATGCTCACGCCTACGGCGAAGGCGTCGATGCTGGTGGCCAGGCCTAGTATCAAAAGCAGCGGGCAACGGGTGGGATCGGCACGGTTTGCCTTTTTCCTGTCGCAAGGTTTGACGTTGCTCTGAAGCGTGTTTTCGCTGGCGTCGCCGCTGGCAAGCGCGTCGTAGATCATCTTCGAGCCCACGGCCGTAAGTAGCCCGAAGGCGATCCAGTGGTCCCAGGCTTCCATCCATTGGGCCAGTTCGCGCCCGGCCAGCCAGCCGAGGATGGGCATGAAGAACTGGAAGAAACCGAAGCAGACGGCGATTCTTGCTATCTGCCAGGGCCGCGGGGCGACGACTTTTATGCCCGTGGCAATGGAAACGGCGAAAGCGTCCATGGCCAAAGCGAAAGCCATGCCCAGCACGCCCAGCCATGCGACGATGCCGTAATCCATGAAAATGTTTCCGATTGAAAGAACCCATGGTGCGTCGCGGACGCACCCTACTTTTACTGATAGTGCGCCATTAGTAGGCCGGGTTGCGCCCGGCCTACGGGATCGCGTTATTATAGCGGTTCCGGCAAGACCGCCATCCTCGAGGGCAATCCATCATTATAGCGTTGCAGAACTCAGCCGCCAGATGGGGAGCGATAAAGGTGGGGTAGTGAATACACCGAAAGATGCAGTTTTTCAACGGGCTGCTATCGCTGCAAACTGCGCCCCAGTTTTTCTTCCAGGCTGTCGATCTTGCCTTGCAGTCGGCCGGTTTGGCCTTTGCGATAATCTATCTTAATTGTGCATCCAACCCGGTCGCTGTCGGCTTTGGTGGCCTCGAAACATTGCCGCACAACGTCCATGACCTCGTCAAACCCACCTTCTAGGGTGGTTCCCATTGAGTGGCACTGGTAGGGTAGGCCGCTGGAATCAATGATATCGAGACTGCGAGCCACATACGTGCTGAGGCTTGGCCCCTTGTCGATAGGGTAGATACTAAAGTCCATAAGAACCATTAGTTATACTCCGGTTATATTATTTGCTAGTTAAAAAATCCGTCTGCCATTGATTGGGTGTTATCGCTACACTGTGCAACTCTATTAAAAACGCCCTCTGCAACCTGCCAAAAATAGCTGTTAATTCAGAAGCGTCAAGGAACCTGGAAAATATGTCAAGCCGGGAGTGCTGCAATCAGCTCGGATGTCTTTGTCTGACGCTTTGCGCTGCATGGCTGGCTGTTGGGGTGCTGTTGCCAGTTGGCGTTGCGGCCGATGAAATCGATTCTATTCGCGCGTTACCCACTTCGGTGCCAAGTGTTGAGGCAGAGTCGTGGCCTTTTGAATGTACGTCGAGCAACTCGTGTTACAGCAATGCTCAAGTGGCTGGTTCCGAGTGCGTCTGCCCGGCTAACACTGGAAGTGGTTACGGCACTGTGCTGGACGCAAGTGGTTCTCGTGTGGCTGGTGCTTATGTGGGAGGGCACTTTCAGTTTGAGCCCTGGTCTTGGCAGGTTCTGCCCGAGGGCTTGATTTTTCGTTCGTATTTGGCGAACAATCGTGAACCGCGTTTTGGTTTGTGGTGGGTGCATGAGAAGGAGCAAGGCTGGTTGTGGGATGTTGCCTTGGGCGGGCGGATGGGGCTGCTGCGTTACGGCACCAGCGACCCGTTGCGGCCGGAGGGTTGGGAATTGGACATAGAAGGGGCCGCCTTTCCACGTCTGAAACTCGATAACCATCGCGACATGATAGCGGCCGATTTTCGTTTCGGAATTCCTCTGACTTATCGCCGCGACCGCTGGGAATTCAAGCTTGCCTTCTATCATCTGAGTTCGCACCTGGCCGACGAATACATACTGCTGGTTGATCCGGATCGCGAGCGGATCAATTACTCGCGCGATGTGCTCACTTTGGCCGCCGGATATTTCCCCACCGAGAACATTCGGTTATATGCGGAGTGTGGTTGGGCCTGGTACGCCGACGAGGGTAGCGATCCCTGGGAGTTTCAGTTTGGGATAGAGTACAGCCCGTTATATCCCAACGGCATTCACGGCAACCCTTTTTTGGCAATCAACACGCGACTGCGTCAAGAGGTCGATTACGGCGGCAACATGTCGCTACAGGCCGGCTGGCAATGGCGCGGCTGGTCGGGGCAACGTTTCCGCGTGGGCATGCAGTATTTTAACGGCATGAGCGACCAATACCAGTTCGTCCGTGAGTTCGAAGAACAGATCGGCGGCGGGGTTTGGTATGATTTTTAGTGATGGGCTTTGGGCTTTGGGCTAAACCTTATGTGTATTACGTGAAGAGACACAAGAGTAAAGGTTGCGACTTCCTCGCTTGCGCTTCGGGTTAGTATTTCACATGCAAAACCCGCATTAGGTTACGGGCAAAACGATCGTCATCGTGGTGCCAGTTTGCGGTTGGCTTTTGACGTGGATTTCGCCACCGTGTTCTTGGATGATGCCGTGTGAGATGCTCAGCCCCAGCCCGGTGCCGCCGGTTGATTGTTTTGTTGTATAGAAGGGATCGAAGATCCGTTCCGATTGTTTCTCGGTCATGCCGACCCCCGTATCCTCGACGGCAATTGCCAGTTTATCGCCTAGGCGTCTGATGCGTACGGCCACGCAATCTGCGGTCTCCGATGCCTGCACGGCGTTTGTAATCAAATTGACGAACACCTGTTCGATTTCGGTGGGATTCATTTTAACGCGCGGCAGTTCGCGATCGACTTCCAGCCGGACCATGACACTGGCGTCGGCAGCCATTTTTTTGGTCATGCCCTTTGCACGCTGGGCAACGTCGCCGATGTTATCCAGCCATTTTTGCGAGACTTCGTTTCGTGAGAACTTCAAGACGCTTTTTACAATTCGGCCGCACCGTAGCGCGCAGGCTTGGATGTTTTGCAAGGAAGCGTCGATAATTTCGCCGCCGTCCGCTTGTACACAGGCCAGCAATGCAGCATCCGCGCTGAGTACGATTGCGCCCAACGGGTTGTTGATTTCGTGGGCGATACCGGCGGCCAGGGTGCCTATCGAGGCCAGTCGTTCGACGCGTCGCAGGGCCTCTTCGGCCTCTTTGCGTTGGTTGATGTCCTCGATCATTCCCAGCCCGTAAAGCCACACGCCGTCGTGGTCGTATACGGCGGTTGCCGTCAGTCGCGTCCAGACCGGCAACCCGTCTTTGTTCAGATAGCGTTTTTCCAGGCTGTATCGCCGACACGAGCCCTGTAATAGTTGCTGTAAATAATCGGCCTGTATCGAGCGGTCGTCGGGGTGCGTCAATTCGAGCAGCGTTTTTCCGTGAAGCTCTTCGGGAGAATAGCCCAGCATCCCGGCGAATGCACGATTGACGCGGCGGCATTTCCCCTTTTTGTCGACGATCCATATGCCCAGCGGTCCTTCTTCAAACGCCAGGCGGAACAGTTCTTCGCTTCTACGCAGTGCCAGTTCGGCCGTTCTTCGTTTGGTGATATCCTCGACCATTCCCAGCCCGCAAACGAGATCGCCGTTTCTGTCGTGGACGGCTGTGGCCGTGGTACGGGTCCAAACGGTTGTGTTATCGCTCTTTTTGCTGCTCGATTCCCAGGTGAAGTTAGTTGTTTTGCCGGCGGTCACGCGTGCGAGTTCGTCGGCGTTATATTGCGGATTCTTCGATACGCCCAAGCCCACAACCGGTTTGCCGACGATCTGCCAATGGGATCGGTCGAGCATTTGGCACATAGCTCTGTTGACTCGTAAGCATCGCCCGTCTTCGCTGAGGATGAGCATTCCCAAGGGGCCCTCTTCGAAGGCAATGCGGAATCGTTCCTCGCTAACCCGCAGGGCCGACTCGGCCTGTTTGCGTTCGGCCATTTCGACGCGAAGCCGTTCGTTTACCGATTCTATTCTAGCGGTACGCTGCTTGACGCGTTCTTCCACCTTGGCGTGCGATCTTTGCAATGCCGCGTCGAGGTTTCGGCTATCAGTTATGTTTCCATGTTCAGACCGTTGGCCCGATTGCCGCAAGGCCTCTTCAGCGCGCATGCGGGCAATCATGCCGGCAACCTGGGCGGCGATTGCTTCCAGCACGTTTCTAATGGCCGGCGGCACCTCGTCGTGCGAAAACGAAGCAACGCAAATTGCGCCCACTACCTCTTCGTCGCTGATAAGTGGAAGCATACTGTATGCCCTGAGCCCGGAACTATTTCGAACTGCTTCTGGTATCTGCGCGAGGCGAGAAAGACGGGAAAACACCGGTGTGCCTGTGATTATCATGCGGCCCAGAGGCGAGTCGTGAGCTAATATGGAAAACGTCTGGGCGTAGTCAGGCGGTATGCTTTTTTGCACTACGAGTTCGAAGTTCTTAGTTTGGGAGTTGTTTAAGTATGCCCCGCCGCAATTGATGGTATCGATTTCGCACACGGCATCGAGGACACTTTGCAGGGCTTCGATTAAATCGCCCGCGGAACAGAGCGTAACGGACAGATCGCGTTCGATACGCAGTAGTTTTTCGGCGTATTTGCGGTTGGTGATATCGGTTAAGGTTCCCACCAGTTGCTGAGGGGTTCCCTGCCGGTTACGAATCACCTGGGCATGGATCAATACCCAGCGAACGTTGCCGTTGTGGAATAATAGACGATGCTCCGCACAGATATTCGCGGCTTTTCCATGCAGGTGGGCGTCGACCTGAGCTTGCACGCTTTCTCGATCGTCGGCATGGATCAACTCGATCCAACGGAAGAAATGATTTTGCGATTTGTCCTCACGGTCGTCCGGCGTTTGTTTTTCGTGCGGTGCTTCCAGCATTAACCGCAAGTTCGCATCTGTTGCCCACAGGAACCCCCGCGTCTTTTCCAATGATTCCCACCCCGGTTCGAGTGGTTTTTGTGAAGCCACGACCATTTTAGCCCTCGGATTTGGATGGAAATCGATTACGAAGCGTTTTATTGATTACGAAAGTGGAATTTGATTACGAAGCGTTTTAATTTGATTCCGAAAGTGGAATTTGATAGCGAAGTATTCTTGTTTCCATTGCCTAAGATTCCGAGCCTAATAGGTTATCCAAGCTACTGCAAGGCCTGCCGCGAGAAGTGAAGGGTTTGTGTAGAAAAACTTGCCATCTGGTCAGTCGGTATATACGCAAAAAGAGTGATGCTAACTACATCTGGGGATGGGTACGCCCGCTGCTGTACAATTTTAGCAGCGTACTAGACTTATTTTCCGAATTCGGGATATTTAAGTATTCTCGGGAGAACTTCTATTTCTCGATGATGATCGAGTCACTTGATCCAGAGGGGGTAGAGCCAATGAATGGGCAGCCAACCGTACATGTTGTGGACGACGACCCGCAAGTGCGGGAATCACTGAACTTACTGGTTCGTTCGATTGGCTTAAACGTCGAATCTTACGCATCGGCCGAGGAATTTCTCGACCGTTACGAAGATAGTCTAGGATTACCCCGATGCATGGTACTCGACGTTCGAATGCCGGGTTTAAGCGGACTAGGTTTGCAAGAACGTTTGCAAGCCGAAAAAATCAGCATTCCGATTGTTGTAATTACCGGCTATGGCGACGTTTCGATGGCGGTCCAAGCGATGGACGCCGGGGCCGTGGATTTCATAGAAAAACCCTTTAGCCGCCAACAGCTTCTCAGTCGCGTTCAAGAAGCCATTGATCGCGACGCTCAATTTCGCCGCAACCAGTTCCAGCGGAGCGACGCGCTGGCGCGAATGGAAACCCTCTCGGAGCGCGAGCGGGAGGTGATGGAGTTGATGGTGGCCGGCAAACATTCCAAGCAAATCGGTTTCGTGTTGAAAATCACCGATAAGACCGTAGCCAAGCATCGCGTGAAGGTGTTCAAAAAGATGAACGTCGACAACGTGGCGGCGCTGGCCTATCTGGCCTTCAAGTTCTCCTTGACCCCCACCAAGCCCACACTTCGGGTTGAAGAGCCGAGGGGTTCTTCCCCTACTTCTCCAGCCTCCCTATAGTGCCGTCGGTTAGCCACTGGGTTAGTAGGCCGGGTTGTAACCCGGCACTTGCGTTGGTCGATCTCTCTCACCTCTCCCCCCCCAATGTGTAGGATAATCGGATTGACACAAAACACGTATGCGCTTATATATCAGTCCGCATTTTACGGAACAAACAGGATTCAGCCATGGATGAAAAGGCTTTTCTGGCCAAGATCTCCGAACTAACGGAAACTGACTTGTCGGATCTTACGCTCTCAACCAAATTGAGCGAGTTGTCGATTTGGGACTCGATGGCGGCCGTGGGATTTGTGGCTTTTGTGATGCAATATGGCGAGAAAGATCTGGTTCGGGGTATCCAGGCGTCGGAAACCGTCGGCGATTTGTTCGATCTGGTAGGGGGAGACGCCAAATGCAAGTGATAATTGAGGGGTTCACCGCATGTGGGAGACTTCGTACGCCCCATAGCCAGGGAGCGATGGATCTGTCGTGAATTTGGAGCTAACGGGAAAACGGTTCGCATTAGCGGGCGCGACGTCGGCTTTGGGCGGCGCGATCGCGGCAATGCTCGACGCCCAAGGCGCTACCGTGTTGCTGTTGGGCAGAAACGCCAAAAAGCTTGATGCGGTAATGTCTGCCATGCAAGGGCCCCAACGTCATTCGTCGGCCACAATCGACCTGGAAGACGATGCGGACGGAATTGTCGCGCCGATCGAGAGCTATGCCGAGGCCAACGGTCCGTTGTCGGGCGGTGTCTACTGCCCTGGGGTCGAGCCGGTAATGCCCCTGCGCGGTTTGAACACGAACATGATCGAACGTGCTTTTCGAGTGAATTATGTGGCAGCACAGATGTTCACCAAGGCTTTGGCTTCGAAAAAGGCCAGGCATCCAAAAGGCGGGAGCGTTGTGCTGATCGGTTCGGTGGCGGGCTTGCGGGGCAACAAGGGCATTTCCACTTATTGCGCAAGCAAGGCCGCTTTGATTGCCAGTGCCCGCTCGTTGGCCTTGGAACTCGCGGAATTGCGGATTAGAGTGAACAGCATTAGCCCCGGGTGGTTCGAATCACCCATGGCGCAGTCGTCATTTGCATGGTATCCGGGTGGAGAAGAAAAGGTTGGCGAAGCACATCCATTGGGTGTGGGAACGCCCGACGACGTGGCCCGAGCGGCCGTTTTCCTGCTTTCCAGCGCGGCCGGGTGGGTTACCGGAAGCAACATGGTGGTCGACGGGGGGTATCTGGCCTAATAGTATGTTAGCAGGGCTGTGGTTGTACGGGGCCATGGTTGCATGAGGGGAAACATGATCCAATTACTACTCACTTTTGCACGCAAAGAAACGTAAATGTCACCGGGTATTATCGCAATTGATTACTTTCTGCCCGAAAGAGTGGAAACTAACACCGATCTGTCCGACCAGAATCCCACCTGGTTGATGGAGCGGCTGGAGAAGAAGTGCGGCATCTATCAGCGGCACGTGGCCGGCCCGGACGAGACGGCCTGCGACCTTGGCTACGAAGCGGCCCGCAAACTGCTCGAGCGCGAAATCGTGCCCAACGACGAGATCGATTTTCTATTGTTCTGCACGCAAAGCCCCGACCATTTTCTTCCAACTTCGGCCTGCATCCTGCAGGACCGGCTGGGTCTGAAAACCAGCATGGGCGCTTTGGACTTCAACCTGGGATGTTCGGGCTTCGTCTACGGGCTGTTTATGGCCAAGCAGTTCATCGCCTCGGGTGCCGCGCGAAACGTGCTTTTGATTACGGCCGATACGTACACAAAGTTCATCAACCCACGAGACCGCTCGGTACGTCCGTTGTTCGGCGACGGAGCGGCGGCAACGTTGGTGGGTGCGGGCGCAAACGGTTCGATTGGTGAATTCGTTCTCGGCACCGACGGGGCCGGCGCCGACAAGCTGATTGTACCCAGCGGCTGCGCGCGACTTCCACGCTCGGTCGAAACGGCGCAAGAGTTTGCCGACTCGGCCGGTTGCGTACGATCGAAGGACGACCTGTTCATGGACGGCATGGCCCTCATGAACTTCGCCGTGAGCACGGTTCCGCCCACGATCGACGCCCTGCTGGAAAAGACGGGGCTTTCG
>CAZISU010000055.1:0-12811 GCA_964541935.1 uncultured Planctomycetaceae bacterium
CGTCAGACGTTGTGTCGCGCATTATCACGCTTAAAACTCACTCTCAAAAAAAAGTTCTGATCGCATCAGAGCAGGACCGCCCCGATGTTCAACAACGTCGTGCTGAATGGAAAGTTAGACAGCAGGGACTGGATCCGGAACGGTTCGTTTTTCTCGACGAAACCTGGG
Source organism: uncultured Planctomycetaceae bacterium (assembly GCA_964541935.1). Taxonomy (GTDB): domain Bacteria; phylum Planctomycetota; class Planctomycetia; order Pirellulales; family Thermoguttaceae; genus JAFGTN01. The sequence continues at coordinate 169 of CAZISU010000055.1, forward strand.
CAAAAACAAATATGACGCGTCCCAGAGGACGTTCATTAAAAGGTACTCGGTTGATTGCCAGGACGCCCCACGGGCATTGGAAAACGACCACATTCCTGGCCGGTTTACGAACCAGCGGCTTAGTGGCTCCCCTCGTTGTTGATGGAGCGATCAATGGTGATGTGTTTGTGGCTTACGTACAGCAGCATCTGGTTTCTGTTCTCCAGGAAGGAGATATTGTGGTCATGGATAACCTGAGCAGCCACAAGCGATCAGAAGTGCGAGAGGCGATTGAATCTGTGGGAGCCGAACTGTGGTACCTGCCTCCCTACAGTCCTGATCTGAATCCGATTGAACAGGCTTTTTCCAAATTTAAATGGTTGATCAAAAGCGCGGAAGAACGGACCGTATCAGGTCTGTGGGCAGCCTGTGGCAGACTCCTCGATCAGATCACCAGCACAGAAAGCAGGAACTACATTACACACTGTGGCTACCGCTATGGTTATCTGTGACGCGCTCTAGACGAGGAGAATTTCAGCTGAATTATGGCCGAAAATGTAATCAAGGTTTTAATCCTTTTCTCTGAAGAAGACAGTCACTATACCTTAATTGGGCGGCAATACAGCAAATCCTTATTCCTTAACCACTTAGGGGATTTTAAATCGGTGGAAGATGTTTTTAAAATGCTATATTCTTACGATTCGAGCTCATTATTTTAACCAGGATTCCCCTATTTTAACGATTCACTATTTCTGAGAAACATCCACGTTTTAATTGAGTACGGTTTTCATTGCTACTGACGAATATAAGTATTTTGATTTCGCTTACAGCAAGATCGTAATCAGCATGTGTAGATTAAAGTGATGAGATACTGATTTTCTTGCTGTCCGCGAAGGCGTGTCGGTCGCTAGGCAAGCTGAGCGTAATTTGGTCGTTATCCGACGGTGGACGCTGAGGAATCCGGGAAATATCGCTCGCTTCCTACTTGTCGGCACGGTTTCGGGGCGAAGGTGACACGCCAAGTACGTGACGTTCCAACTGGCCGAGGTGGCCGTGAAGCGGAACTTGTTCGCTAAGATCCTCGACCGCATTTCACGGCTGGCAATCCCGCCGCCGCTGGTTATAGGACACGGAGCGTGAGCTTATCGGGGAACAATCAAGGCGGCTATGGAGACAGTCTGCGCAGGGCTACCATTTCGCTCATGGAAAACGACTCATCTTGCACCCATCGCCGTTTCTCGGCGGCAGACGGACGAAAAAATGGAGAAAAATCACCACATGCTAGACATGGGGGGACGGGGCCATGTTACAATAGGCAGCGAATTGGGCCTGGAACGGTTTCAGGCTCAACCCAAATGGGAAATCCCAGGTAAAGTAAACAACAATAGTTTTCGCAGACGCAACATCGATTTCTTTCGGCAGAACGTGATATTGGTTTGGCGGAATTTAACTCGTAATCCGTGAGCTCACCCAGCTTGAAAGCTGAAACGCTCATCTTTCGAATTGATATCGTGTACCAATCAGCCACGATAGTTGCGAGCTGTAAACAAAATGCTGACACCGTTTGATCATTTGAATGGTTCCTGCTGAACTATCGCGGAATTTGGCTGTGCTGCAGGCCCGGATCAAAGAGAGGCAATGCCCTATGTCGCAAGAACCAACAGCGTCTAGGCCAGATGAACTTCCACCGTATACGCATATTCCAGGAATCACTCCGCATCCAATTTCGGGTCCGAACGGACACATGCGAGACTCAGCCGACCACGTGGATATTGAGTCTCGTGAGCATCAACTGTCCGTGGGGACTCATCTTTTTAATCTCGGGTTTTACTGGGAAGCTCACGAAGCGTGGGAGCATCTCTGGATTGCTCTTGGCCGCAGCGGCGATGATGCCGACATCGTCAAGGGGCTCATCAAGCTTGCAGCCTGCGGTGTAAAGTGTCTTGAAGCAAACCCGACGGGAGCCGGCCGCCATGCATCGCGGGCCGCTAAATTGCTGAACACCGCCGTCGCACCAGACTGGTTTGAATTGAACATTCGTGCCGCCTGCGAAATCGCAGTCCACGCAGCGGAAGAGCCACCTGTTCTAAAACGGGCATCGGACGGCAAGCCGCAAACACTGCAAGGATTTCACTTGCTGACAGATCAGTAAGCGAGAAATCCGCGGGTGCTACGTCAGGCTGTTAGCCGCCGACTACCTTGTTTTGTTGGGATTAATCACGCAGGATGCACAAAGTTGAGATGCAGAGTTGCCGCGACCGTCTATTTGTACCCGACGCAGCGACTCGATTTTTCTGTCCCTGACCCTTTTTTGAAATATGTCTTGCTGAGAAGTTACGAGTTAAATTGCTAACACGGATATCAGCCCAAAGGCCTCAAGAGTTATCCATACGACGAATCCGAAGTACACGACAAGCAACACGACTGCATCTCGGCGGGTTAGATCCATATTCAGTCGCATTAAGACGAACATAATAATCGTCGCGAACGTCAAACTGCCCATCATAGGCACAGCACGCGAAAAATTAATCTCCGTCGTACCGGCCAACAACACTCCAACTGGGACAGCGATCAGCAGGTCAAACGTATTGCTACCTAGGACATTGGACAAACTGGCGACACTCTTTCCCTCGCGCGACGCTTTCACGCTGATAAACAAGTCAGGTAGGCTTGTGCCGGCAGCCACGACTGTCAACCCCCAAAGAAACGACGGTGTCTGCATTATCGATCCAAGATTAATTGCGGCGCGAACCAACAACTCAACTCCAATCGCTACGAGTGCTAAGCATATTGCCAGCACAGCCCACTCACGAACTATATTGATTCGGTCTGTAGAATCACTTGGTTGGTGTTCCTTAGCATCTTGATACTGAATGAAAATGTAGACGGCATATAAAGAGATCGGAACCAACACTAAGCCTCGTGTCAGTTGTCCATGCAACCCTTCCCCACGTACGGGATAATAGATCACAGCGAGCGAAAGTGTCAGTAACAATACGGCCACGGCGATCAGATAGAATAAGGCTTCTTTGAAAACGACTTGTCGATTGGCTGTCAGCCGTCCGCCGAGCAACACGGCGAATGCAGGAATTACCAGAATGTTGAATATCGCTGATCCGACAATTGCTGAAATACCGAGTTCAAATTCACCGTGTATCAACGTTGAAATAACGACACTCGACACTTCAGGAAAGCTGGATGCAATAGCTGTAATGATCGCCCCTCGGACGATCTCCGGCAGGCCGTAGTGTGTTGCGATCCGTCCACAGGCTTCTTCCAAACGGTCGGCACTTTTCCAGACAATTGCTGTGCCTATGATAGCAATGAATATATTCCAGGCCACGCCCATGTTCCAAAACCATTTCAGTCGTTAATGTTCGATGCAAACTCCAGTCACCGTTCCGAGGTGCGTCTAGCACCTTTCATATCAACCAAGTCGATCTCAGCACGCGTTGGGCAATTACGGGCATCCAAGGCATCATGTAAATCTCCGCGACTACAGACAGCTAAACTGATTGCTGATGTTCCATAATGGTCGCAAATCAACTGCATGCTCTACTTTAGACTGTAGATATCTTAAAGCAGTAATATTTTGAGCGTTAGACATTCTGAAATGTAACTTACTTCAAAACAATGACTTAGTGGCTTCAAAACAGAGGCAATGTTTCTACTTTGGCATAGCAAATGCGGTTCTATTCACTGTATTCAGCCAATCTTACGAGGAGTACATTATGTCAGTAAAGACAGGAAGTCAAGCACTGGATGAATATCTTTCTCAGCAGGTAGAAGGTTCAACGGTAATTCTCAGTGGGCAACTCTCTTCGTATTATCTCATGCAAATTGCACAGGCAACTGTTGCAAGTGAATCGGAGGTTCACAAAGTCAAAAATCATTTAGTCATATCACACGAGATGTGACCACGACCATAGTGAGTGCTGAATATGAGCCTCTCAGAAAGTCAGAGCGTCAGGCGTCTGATGAGACATGGGAATCACTTAAACTTGTGTGTGAAGAGTTGCGTGAGGGTTTCCAAAAAATTCGTGAGTCGTTGTAATCAGATCAGATTATCTTCATCGCTTTGCTTTTATCTAATACCGATAGGGCATTCTGCATGCCAAAATATATTTTGGTGTCGAAAAGTACAAACATAAGTCGTATACTGAGCCATAGAACTAAAAGTTTCAGAAAAGCTCGTAACATCAAGATTCGGTGTGTCTTATATAATCGTAGGATTTCCTGCATCCTGTCCACAGTACCAGACAAAATACTTGTACTCACGACGCTAGATTGCGCTCTTGTGGATAGAATCAATTGCAACCACAGTGCCCGGTTTGAACTCCATAAAGGTCGATCTCAACAATGTCATTTCCCAAGTAAGTTGGCAAGAGCCACATTCCCCTAAATAATAAACGACAGGACAACAAAAATGATTCGAGATCAGTTAAGTAACTCGCCCGTGAAGAAACCATCGCAGGGCTTGCATAAGTAGTTCATTGAAGGAAAATGATACAATCGATGCCTGAAATAGAATTGACAAAACGAATCATAGATGAGGAGAAAAAAATATGGCAGGAAAAATGGATTGTTTCGGCCTAACTCAAAGCGGTACTAAACAACTCTTGAATCAAGACCAATTCCTGATTGCTGATCTTGAGAAATCCATGCGAATCCATTGGTCTAGTTTGAGCTTGGATGACCATTCCAGATTGTTCGGAAACTCACAAGGTAAATTACTGTTGGTTGCTGATGGTATGGGTGGAGAGGATGCTGGGGATCAGGCCAGCCGACTGGCTACAGAGAGTATCACGAAATATGTATTAAATACTATGCCATGGTTTCTCCAGTTGGATGAACAATCGGATGACGACTTACATGATGAGCTTGTAGAAGCACTCCAACGATGTGAAGAACGAGTCGAGATTGATGTTCAACAACATCCGGAGCGCGCAGGCATGGGAACGACATTAACCATGGCCTACTTAATCTGGCCACGCTTGTATATCGTACACGCAGGAAATAGTCGGTGTTACTTATTTCGCCAATCGAGTCTAAAGCAAATTACTAAAGATCATAATCTGGCCGAGGAACTCATCGTTAAAGGGGTTTTAGAAGCTGACAAAGTACCAGAAATCTGGGAGGACACTTTGCTGAATGTCATTGGAGGGGATGATGATAGTGATCTCAAACCCGATGTCCACAAAACAAAACTGCAGATTGGAGATAAATTACTGTTGTGTACCGATGGATTAACGAAGCATGTACCTGATTTCAAAATTTCGGAGATACTAAGTCAGGATCTTTCAGCTGATGAGACGTGTACCCGTTTAGCCAATCAAGCTAAAGACAATGGTGGATTAGATAACATTACAGTCATCGTGGCTCGATTTCTGGATGGTGGTGACCAGGAAGTGGCTATTTCAAAGACAATTGATGCGGAAACCGGCTGTAGTGTAAAACCGACTGAAACGAAAACGTTTTAGAATAGAACTGATTACCTTTGTCTCGAAGAAACAATAAATAGTAACCTCAGTCGCACAAATGCTTGAGCCACATGCTATTTTCTTCAAACCATCCACATTTATGTTGCTGAGTTGCGTTCTCACAATTGTCTAGTGAATAACACTTCGTAAGAGTGTAAGCAATTTTCAAATCGAGTACACTTGATTTGAGAACTTCATTTTTATCTCATTCCAAGTAAGCCGAATGGTTCTTTCGAGTCAAGATGTCTAGCTGGAATTACATCTAGCTTGTACAGAATAATGCGAAGAATAAGACATGAGACTTGAAATAAAACAGACAACCGAAAGTCACAATGGGCGAACACACAATAATGTCTCTGGCATGCATTCTTCTGGCCGGAATGGTATGTCAATGGATTGCCTGGCGTGTAAAGCTACCAGCGATCATTTTTTTGCTGCCGATAGGTATCTTGGCCGGTCCAGTAATGCAGTGGCTCCAACCCGACCAATTATTTGGTGACCTACTATTTCCATTCGTCTCCCTGGCAGTCGCCGTCATTCTTTTTGGAGGCAGCTTGACTCTGAAATTCCAAGATATTCCAGGGTTAGCACAAGTGATACGCAACATGATTACTTTCGGGGTGTTCATTACCTGGATGGTCGTGGCAATCGCAACACGCATGCTGCTTGGCTTTTCATGGGAAGTGTCATTTCTATTTGGAGCCCTGATGGTTGTCACTGGCCCCACTGTGATTACGCCCATGCTTCGAACAGTGCGACCAAAAGAGAATGTCGCTAATATTTTGCAATGGGAAGGAATCTTGATTGATCCCATTGGTGCGATTCTGGCAGTGCTGGTATTTGAATTCATTGTTGCAGGAGGGGCCGGTGATGGCTTTACAGTTGGGCTGATGATATTCGGTAAAATCTTGCTCATCGGGATTCTGTTTGGTATTGCCGGAGGGTTTTGTTTCGGCTTCTTGTTAAAGAAATATTGGATACCACAATACCTTCACAATTTTGTGGCATTAGCTTTTGTATGTACTATTTTTGCGGTATCCAACATGCTTGAAGCGGAATCAGGACTCCTTTCTGTCACCGTGATGGGGATCTGGTTGGCAAATATGAAAGCGATCAAGTTGGATGATATTCTGGACTTTAAGGAAAGCCTGAGTATTCTCTTAGTTTCGATACTTTTTATTCTACTGGCTGCTCGATTAAACCTGAGTGCATTTATGGATCTTGGCTGGCCTGCCGTCGGTATCTTTCTGGTCATTCAATTTTTAGTCCGTCCTTTGAGTGTGCATCTTTGTGCTCTTGGTTCAAAAGTGACCATGGCCGAACGTCATCTGTTGTCATGGATCGCCCCCCGTGGCATTATTGCTGCCGCGATTTCAGCTCTGTTTGCCATCAAGCTGGAATCCCTTGGCTATCAGGAAGCAACGCAAATGGTTCCCTTGACTTTTTTCATGATTATTGGAACCGTCCTACTGCAGAGCGTCACAGCCAGACCGATTGCTAAATTATTAAAAGTGGCAGAACCCGATCCTAAAGGCTTTCTGGTTGTGGGGGTCAACATTGTGTCTCAAACAATTGCCCAGGAATTAATGAATAATAAATTTAGAGTATTACTTACAGATCAAGACTGGTCTTCTGTTACAGAAGCAAAGCTGAATGGCTTGTACGCCTATTGGGGTAACCCTGTTTCAGAACACGCTGAACGCCACCTTAACTTGACTGGTATTGGACATCTTTTGGCTATGTCACCACGCGTTGAACTGAATGTTTTAGCCGCTCAATACTATCGATTGGAATTCGGTCCGAAATTTATATATACCATTCGCAACCATCAACCAGAGAATGGATCAGCGGAAGAGAAAACCAATTTCAAACACGGAGGGCGATTTCTATTCGATGATACAATTTCATACGAAGATCTGGAAAAACGTTTAATCGATGGCGCAGAAATCAAAACAACGATGCTGACTGAAGAATTTTCATACGAAGATTATCTTGAGCAACAAGGAGAGACTCGTTTGATGTTGTTCGCCATTGATCCCAATGAGAATATTCATGTTTTCACTCCCACGCCAGATTTTCAGCCAAAGGCGAACTGGAAAATCATGGGGTTGTCATACCAAAAACAACTATAACTTTCCGGATGGCTTGATCTTGTCAGGAACAATTGTGTTTCTTAGCATTGTTCGTGAGCTTTTGAATTGAAAATAACAGTGACTTTTGAGGAATAGCAGATGGCAAAAAAACAAGCAAAGCAAAGTGAACACGTTGAATCAAAGAAACTCGTTGAATGTGCCTTTGACTTGGCCAGATCGCTGAACATCACAAAGCTACTAGTTCAAGCTAATGAACTACGCGATATTCGCTTTGTAGAGAAGTTGAGAGAAACTGAGTTGATTATCTGGCTCACACGTGATGACAACGAACTTCCATTGACAGACAAGCGCAAGAATAAAGTGGTTACAATTCCTGATGTCGCATTGACGCGGATGAGTCAACTCAAGATCGGTTTATTATTGGCAATACTTAATGAGCATGTCGATTTCGATGAAAGCATCCTCTGCCTGTCCGGTGTAGCTGGCTCAAAGCGGTTAGATACGATGCTAATCGCTAATCCACAAAGAGACTTCCCCTGGTTTCTCAATAAAAATGTCAAAGAGTCTCAGAAATCGATTGCCACTCGCGAGTTGATACGTGTGATCGATGTTGCCATGCGTCTGGCATGTGAGGGACGGGAAGGAAAACCACTAGGTACTATTTTTGTAATTGGTGATCAGGAAATCCTGAAACCGTACCTGCGTCAACTGGTGCTCAATCCATGTCATGGACATCCTCAGAAGAATCGCAATATTCATGACGACATGTTTTTTGAGAGTCTCCGTGAGTTCGCGAGTTTAGATGGGGCTTTTGTCGTTAACAATCGCGGAATCGTCGAATCTGCCGGCACTTATATTGACGCACCGGTATCCAAAAAGCAGATTCATCCCGGCTTGGGAGCACGCCATACAGCCGCCGCTGCAATTACAAATGCAACAGAGGCTATTGCCGTTGTCATCTCGGAATCGTCAGGCACTGTAACCGTTTTTCACGAAGGAAAAGCAATCTTGGAATTGGAGAAGACATAGTCGCTGACAGACCATGTGTCGACGTTAAAACTTGTGGGTGAAGAGTTGCGTGAAAGATTCCAATAAATCCGTAAATCATTGTAAGCAAATGTCGTAGCCACTACTTAAACTAACAGGTTTATTACGCCTATGCCTCAAATCGCAAAATCAATTTTATTGCGATTCGGGGTTATCAAGATAGCATGCAATATCAAAGTTAAAAGTTTGACTTCGATCAGATTTGATTTTAATCTAGCGGCTTTTCCTCGAATTCTTCCACTGCCTTCACATATGCTTTCTTCATATCAGCCCAAGCAGAATTAAGACCAACCTTAAGTTCTTGCCAGGCGTCAGCGGATGATTCACTTATCTCGTCATATTTCGTGCCTACTTTCTTTCGCTGTTCTTTGAGACGCGCCAGTTTCGCATCCCATTTCTTTTTAGCATCATCCTTCAGCTTGCTAGCCTTTGTCTCCAGTTCTGCAATATTAGCATCCATACCGTCAATTTTTTTCTTTAAATCGATAAGGTATTCATCCCGCTTTTGTGATGTAAATTCTTTAGTGGTCTTAACCGCTTCTGATATCTCTTTTTTCACTTCATCGCCAGTGACTTTTTTCATATCAGGAGCGGGTGCAGATGAATTCGTGTTTTCACATCCTGACAAAAATAGACCCATACTTAAAAAACAGAAAGTCAGATATTTCATGTTACTCTCCTTTACAATATTGAAATAAGTTTACTGTGATCTAGGATAACACCTGCAGTTGATATGTAACCAATGTTAGGATTAGTTGAATAAACAACACAACTAAATAAGTTATCATAATATTATATAGAAATGGCAGTGGATGGTAAGCAGCCAGCCTGATCAATCAACATCCAAACGCTACAAAAAATGAGCAGACTTGCAGTGTCTTACAAATTCCTCGCATTTACTGTATTCTATTACATAGTGTGGGAACTTTTTGTACTCATAAGTTGGAAACGGAGGTTTGTTTTCTAATGCGACTCATCTTGAATCTGTCGCCGTTCTATTCACAGGGTTGGATTGCAATCTTCAGGCCCGAATAAAGTGTAAACACAGTTAAAGCAGACACTTAAAACTGTATCAGGCCGCAATTCAAAAATGTCATTTTCTAAACAATTTGACTGGTCCCACACCCGGACATGGAAATAGAGAACATCAATATGGTTCAACATAAGACAAGCAAGTCGATAAGAAAACAACAAGAATCAACGAGCCAAAAGAGTCTTTCAGGAAAACCCATCATCAAACCAGAAGACCTGAAGGTGACACTCATCAGTTTACACGGTTTGATTCGCGCTCACGATTCTGAGTTAGGTCGCGATGCAGACACCGGGGGACAAGTCAAATATGTGTTAGAACTCGCGCGTGAACTGGCTGCACATACACACGTTCGCGAAGTCGAAATATTAACCCGTCAAATCATCGACCCCAAAGTCGATGATGATTATGCACAAGTAGAAGAGCAGATCTCTGAAAACGCCAAGATAGTCAGAATTCCGTTCGGACCAAAGCGTTACTTGCGGAAAGAGGCATTGTGGCCTTATCTCGAGTTATTCGTTGACCAGACACTTCAGCACTTCAAGCGAACTGGTTTACCCGATATTATTCACGGCCACTATGCAGATGCCGGTGCCGCTGGCGCACAACTGACACGCCTACTTCACATCCCTTATGTCTTTACCGGACATTCGCTCGGACGTGTCAAACGACAACGACTCGCTCTTGGAAAAACTGAGCCCTCAACCCTAGAGAATAAATACAAATTTACGACACGTATCGAGGCGGAAGAGCTGGCTCTGGAAACGGCATCCATGGTTGTGACGAGTACGAGTCAGGAAGTGCAACAGCAATACGAATTGTATGATCATTACCAGCCTTCTCGTATGGAGGTCATTCCGCCTGGTGTTGATTTAAGCTTCTTTTCACCTGCAGACAAGAATTGGCAAAAACCTCAAATCGCCGACGATCTAAATCAATTTTTACGTGATCCCAATAAACCGATGATCCTGACGGTGGCGCGGCCTGATGAACGAAAAAACCTCGAAATGCTGGTGCAAGTTTATGGTGAAAGCGAACAGCTGCAGGAAATCGCTAACCTGGTGCTAGTGCTGGGTACCCGCGAAGATATTCGTGAGCTACCTAAAGCACAGCGGTCGATCATTAATAATGTCATGCACCTGATTGACCGTTACGATCTTTATGGAAAAGTAGCCTATCCCAAATCGCATAAACCAGATGACGTGCCTGAACTATATCGGCTTGCTACTTCGACGAAAGGTGTGTTTATTAATCCAGCACTGACGGAACCCTTCGGTCTGACTCTGCTGGAGGCCGGTGCCACGGGGCTGCCAATTGTAGCAACCAACGATGGCGGGCCACGGGATATTATCGCCAACTGTAAAAATGGACTCCTTGTAGACCCAACTGATAAAGCGGCGATTGAACACGCGCTACTTCGTGTTCTCACTGAACCCGAACAGTGGGACAGCTGGTCTACTAATGGTATCAAAGGCACTCGCGAACATTATTCCTGGAACAATCATGCTAATCGTTACTTGCGGGACCTACATGATATTCTCGAACATTCCCCTGATCCTGTTTTAAATGATAAGTCAACAGTTCGTCGACTGCCTGAATTTGATCGATTGATTATCACCGATTTGGACAATACATTAACCGGAGACTCCGATGCACTTCACGAGTTTATTGACTTGATTCGGGAAAACGAGCATATCGGCTTTGGGATCGCCACCGGCCGCCGTCTGGATAGCGCCATGAGTTTGATCAAGGAATTAGGGCTCCCACAGCCAGATCTGATTGATACTGATGCCGGAACACAACTACACTATGGCGAAAATTTGACCCCTGACAGTAGTTGGCGGAAGTCAATCGGCTATGCCTGGAAACCAGAGGAAATTCGAAAGGTCCTAGACAAATTACCTGGTTTTTTTGCACAAGATGAAACGCATCAGTCGGAATTTAAAATCAGCTACGAAGTGGATACCAGCTTGAGTCCCAGTATCACTTCGATTAAAAAAACACTTCGAGAAGCCGGTTTACGTGCTAGAGTGATAATGTCACTCGGCATGTACTTGGATGTCATTCCTGTACGAGGCGGAAGCGACTGTACGATGCGACACGTTCTCTGGAAATGGGGTTTTGCGCCTGAGCATGTCCTCGTTTCCGGCGATTCGGGTAATGATGCGGGCATGCTGTTAGGGCGAACGTTGGGAGTTGTTGTTGGCAATCACAGTGAAGAACTGGAGCGGTTGCGCAATCGTCCTCGCGTCTATTTTGCGAATGCTTCGCATGCTGCGGGTATTCTCGAAGGAATCAAGTACTACAACTTTTTGGACAAGATCACAATACCCAACGATCGGATCGAATGAGCACGGCGCAAGATGAGATTGACATCAAAGCGGACCTGACACTGCAGCGCTTGCAACCTCAACTCGAAGCAGTCTGGCGTACCAGCCAAATCAGCGATGTCAAACAACACGAATTTGAACTACGACTAAGCGAAAATTGGCGTCCTCTTTTCAGCCTGCTGTTTCAGCTTTATCGATCGCGGTACGACTTCTTCTATCATATCGAGCAGGTGCTGCTGACAGCAGCCCGAGGCTGGGCGGAGCGTCCTGATGATCTCTGCGAATTAGATCGTCACCGCATCAACGAGCCGAACTGGTTTCAATCAGAGAAGATCAGCGGCGGTGCACTATATGTCGACCTGTTCGGAGAAAACTTAAGCAAGCTACGTGAGAACGTCGGCTATTTCAAAGACCTTGGTTTGACCTACCTGCATTTAATGCCCCTGTTCGCCGTCAGACCCGGGAATAACGACGGCGGGTATGCGATCAGCACCTATCGTTCTGTTGACCCTCGACTAGGTACGATCGAAGACCTGCGTCTGCTGGCCGCCGATCTGCGCAAATCTGGAATTTCATTGGTTCTGGACTTCGTCTTTAATCATACATCCGATGATCATGAGTGGGCCCAATTCGCTCAGGCTGGCAATCGTGAGTATCAAGATTATTATTATATTTTTCCCGACC
>CAZISU010000056.1:0-12799 GCA_964541935.1 uncultured Planctomycetaceae bacterium
CCCGTCTCGCCGCATGATGTGCTCGGGCCAAGATCCTGGTCCACACTGATCGCCTTAGCCGGCGCGGGCTTGGGAGTAGTCGCGGGTTTGGGTGCGAGCGCGGGAGCCGGCGCGGGCTTGTTATTCTTGGCAACCATGACGGGCTCGGGCATCACGCTAGGCGTTTCGTCGTGCAATGAATAGAAGTCCGGCCCACCGGAATAGGCTGGTGGCATCGGGGCAGCCATGCCATTGCCGTCATAAGGATACGATTGGTCCAGGGCAGCAGCCGGTGCCACAATCACCAGCGACAAAACAACAATCGCACAAAGCGACCCTACAGATCGGCAAGCAGCGTTTTTCATAATTCCCTCTACCGAAAAAACATTTGCAGCACCAGACTCTCGACCACACGGCGCAAAGAAACGCCCAGTACGTCCATATTCTTTCGGTATAATTGTCAGGATTAGAAAAGTGCTTTTCACCTTCAAACGCCATATATCCAGCAAAGAATGACCAACCGCGAGAAGCTTTGCCGAATCTGCCGATTAACGGGCTATCGAATGCGGCCCAAACGTCACAATGCAGTGGGGTCGGAATCGCCAACATTCACACTGCGCTTGGTCCTGCGCTGGCCCACGCTGCTTAAATTAAGCGTCAGAGGCTCGGTCGGATCCTCGATTGTAATGCTCAGTCCCGAGGTAGCCACGGCGTGATACTTATCGGGGATCAGCGATACGAACACGTTCGGGTTAGTAGTGTCGAAGCAAACGACCTCGACGCCGTGAGTACCTAAAATACAACCGTCGTTCTTTTCGTAGGTACCCAGGCTGAAGTGACCTTGAGCGTCGATCTGCCCGGTGGCCGCGCGGCCTCCGTTGGGAATAACCCGCACGAACCCCTGCGGCAACGGTTTCCCATCCATTAAAACCTGCCCGGAGACCGGCACCCGCTTGGGGCGCCCATCACCGCAGCCACTAGCCATTGCCACGCTCACCGTCAAAGCAACAAACAGACAAAGCGTCCGACATCTAAACACATTCATATTCAACTCCCTTGCCTGTCCGTTAGTCCTGTGCGCCATACCCACCGGCGCGGGTGGAAAGCGATTCGTAAGTCACCTGGTCCATACCCTCGTCGAGAAAATCAACGTGTCCGTCCCCAAAGGCAAACATCGCCCCGCCGGGGTGCTCGCTGCGAAACGCCCCGTTGCACTGGTAGCCGTACAGATCTAGAACGAAGCCCGCGTCGAACGGCGTATTCATAGGGTTATCCGTGGTACGCAGGCTGTCCAAATGTCGAGACCCAAGCACCCAGCGGTTCACCATCCCTTGCTTATCGCCACGCGAGGCCTCTCCAGCAAATATGGTGTGGCTTAGCCCGTCCGTAATGTCGCGGATTTTGTAGGTCGCCAGATACATAAACACCCCGTTGTTTTCATACTTCACCTCGAGTCCGATTCCGTACGAAGGGCCGAGCGAGCCCGAACACAACGCGTAGCTTCCTACCGCATGTGTACCGTTATAGTGCGATTCGGCAATATCGCTGGGGCAGACGAATACGGCAGGTCGTTCCGCCATGCCGGCATTCACCTGGGCCGTGCGCCAACCGCCGGTCGTGCCATCATCGGAATCGCCCGGAAAGGCCGGATGAATCGCACCGTTCTCAAACGGCGCAAATTGATCGTAAACCGTCGTCAACTCCATAAACGGCAACAGCATCACGAAGCCACTCGTGCCCGGACGCTGGTAACCGGCCAAGCCGGCACAACCACCACCGTTATAGCCGTCGCAACTCATGCGGCCGGGTGGGTATCTGCCATGGCTAGCTTCGTAGCTGACCAGCGCCAGACCGATCTGCTTGAGGTTGTTGCTACACGACATCCGTCGGGCCGCCTCACGCGCCGCCTGCACGGCGGGCAAAAGAAGTGCGATCAAAATACCGATGATCGCAATCACAACAAGCAATTCAACGAGAGTGAAACCGCCCCTATGCCGCGATTTACCCCACACAAACCTCGACCTAACAAAAGACATAGAGCCACCTCCCACCAGAAAAAGGCACATATGATCGTCGTCTCGCAAGTCATAAATACGCTTGCATACCAATTACATACCAAAAAACCACGGGGTGGTCAAGTCAGTTGGCCGACTTGCTGAACTTGTGCCAGACGGGAAAGTCGGCGTTTTTGCCTGCAAATCCGCCGCACAGTTTACGCAGGTTCCTGCCGTCAGAGTCTATAACCCACAGCGAGGCTGTTTTGCCGGCAGCGGCCCGAGTGAAAACCATGTGCTTGCCGTCCGGAGACCACGAAAACCGCCAGTTCCACACCGGTGGGGTGTCCTGCGTAATTTCCTTGATCCGGCCGTTAACGTCGATCAGGCACAACTGCACCCCGCCGCGAGCGGCCGACAAGTCGAAGTCGCAGTTGAAATGGTCGGTGTCCTTGCGGTCGGGCCGATGGACCCAGGCTGTCCGAGATCCCGGCAGCAGCCGGGCATAGCTGATCCACTTGCCGTCGGGTGAGAATCGCGCCGAGTTCGAGCCGCCCCCCGGATCGTCCTTAGGCCCATATGCTGTGGCGAACCAATGCCGCTGGCCTTTGTCCAGCAACATCGTCTCCGAGCCATCCGCTCGGCTGATGCGTAAATCCGAGTGGCCGTGAAATGGATCATTCTTATATTCGCAACTCTGATACAGAACCCATTGGCTATCGGGCGAGAAACTGGTACCAAACATCAGTAAATCCGCTGCGCCGGCCAAACGCCGGACTTTTCTGTTAGCCAACTCCAGTGAATAAATCTCGTAGCCGTTCTTACAAGCGTGAAAGGCCGCGTAACGCTTGTCGGGGCTGAGGCTGAAGCCGTAGGCAAAACCACCGCAGTCGTGGATTAACTGCATGTCGCTGCCATCGTAGTTGCAGGTGAAAATCTTGGTATTATCGTCGCCGTCAGGTTCGCCGCTTACCAGCAGTCGCTTCGTGTCTGGAAAGATCCCGTTCACACCCATCAGTGGCGGCAGCTTGATCTCCTCGAAAGTCTCATCGAACATGTCGTGCATCCACAAGTGGGTGGGCGCATATTTCTGGCCGTCCTTGTCATAGAAACTGGCCTTGGGATTCTTCGCATGCTCTTGACTCCAGAGAATTATTCGCCGTCCGTCTGGCATGGCCGACAGCGGTTGCCAGTTCCTTTGATTCATGCGGCTGAATTCAAAGGCCCGCTTTCCGCTCCCATCAGTATTGACCACGCCAATTTTGCCATTAGAGGTGAAAAAGATCAACTCCATTGTCTCCGCCGGCCGCCCACCCGGCTCCGCGGACCAAGCCGCCGAAACCATACACGCCGCGGCGCAACACAACATCAGTCTCAAGCAAGCACGGACCATGATCTACTCCTAGGATGGTTAATAACCGTTTACGTCAAACCTCGAACCATGTACGCCTGCAATAATCCCGACTCGTCCGAATTGAAAAACCCCATCGAACCGTCCGGTGACAGGAACGGATGGATGTGGGCCCCCTTCTTACACGAGCACTTCGGGTTGACTACGTACTGGAAATCTCCCAACGCATCCTCTCCCGCTCGGCCCAGTTCCGCGGTATAGATCCGTCCGCCCTCGGCAAACGGCTGCGCATCCGAGATAAACCGCTGGCCCTGCATGTCGGTCGCAAAGTGATAGAAGTGCGGGTTGGGAAACTCGCGGCTAAGATCGTTGCGCACACCGCTCGGCGTCTTAATGCCCAGATGGTCGGCCTTGGCCGCGGCCCGCCCTTCGATCAACTGGGCCTCGCGAGGCTGGCGCGTGCCGGTGCTGGTAATGGCCCAATCGCTACGCCCCCGCCAGCACTGATGTCCCTGGCAAAACTCGTTGCCGTCGCGACCCCAGGGCATGTCCCGAAATGCCGTCCCGTCGTCGCGGATCACATGAATATCGGCCCCGGCACCGCCAACCAGTCGCGTGATTGCACCCGCGGCCGTAGCCTCGTTACCGTGGTTCTCCTGCACCAGAATATCGTGCTTCCGCTCCGCATCAAGCGAACGGGAGTACTGCGGGTGCATGTTGCACCACGTCGGCCCGTGTAAAACAAGCTCGACCTTCGCCGCCTGCAAGTCGAACACCATCAACCCCCAGCAAACGCTCGCCATGGTCCCGTCGCCCATAAATGAAGATATCGCCAAACGCCGTCCATCCGAAGAAATTGTCGACAGTGGGTAGAGCCTGCTGGGCCGATACTTCGTACCCGCAAATGCCGAGTCGACGACCATAATTGTTCGCCGGTCGCTCCCATCCAAACCGACGCGTTTCAAAGTCAATCGCCCCCCGCCGATCTTGGTTTCGTCGACGAAGTAATACAAAAACTTCCCGTCGGGCGAAACCGAAGCTCCCACCGTGCCCGCCTCGGCGGTCAACACATGCAAACTGCACCCGTCCTCGATGTCGCAAAGCAAGTACTGATGTCGCGGGTCATTCCTGCACGGCCCATGCGCATGGGCCGCGCGGTGCAAGACGAATCGCTTCGAGTCCTGCGTAAAAACCTGGGCTTCCATATAAAGGTGCGACCCGGGAACTTCCGTCTGCGTGGTAAGTTGAATAACCTCCGCCCCCGCCGGCGACCGCTCGTCCAAAAGATCGGGCCGCGGCTTGCAGGCACCCGCCTTGCTCTTCTTAAGAACCACCTCCGGCGCGGCTACCGCCATTCCCTTCCCGCCGATACCACAAGCACCCGCCGCCGCTACTCCCGCAGAAGTCATAAAACCACGCCGCGACATTCTTCGTTTTGCTCTCATCACCGAACTCCTAATACGCATTCGACCTCGAAACCAGTCCATAAACATGACAGTTCATGAGTCTATCTATTGTATGCAATTTGCCAGTCCCATGAAATCATCAGCGACTTATTAGCTATAGCATTAGCCCTGATTATTCATAACCATACTAAGCGCGAAGCGCAAGCGAGGGGCCTTGATGTTTTTCTGGGCTTTCCGGCCCTCGCTTGCGCTTCGGGTTAGTATTTCAAGCGAAAACACTGGTTCATGAATAATCCGGATTAGGTTCTTCTCTTCCGCGATTTTCCGCCATTATCCCGCTTAAAAAAGGCCCCGTCTTCCGTGCTATCCGCTTTCCACCAGTCTCTTGGTGGAAGTGGGGGATTATGTTGGTTAGAATAGAGGTTTGTGTGCGGTCATGGACAGTTAGACCCATTCAGCTAATGCCACGGTGGTGTCGAAACAGGTCCGTTCTAATGCGAATATTCCGGCAGAATCAATCTGTTATGTTCGTGCTTTGCTTATGCTTTCTTGGATGTTGGCAGGGGTTGTCGGCCACCGCGCTTAGTGCGGACGAAATCGCGATTCGGCTGATTGACGGTAAACCCTGTGCGCGCTGCACGATATCGGGTGCCGAGAAATCAATCTCGGCCAATTTAGTCATCGATCTGGGGTTACAGATCCCTTTAGTCCTGCATTCGAAAACCGCCAAGCTCCTCAATGTGAAACCGGGCGACCGCCTCTCTGTTCGCTTCGATGGCGTGGGGGAGGACGTCTTTAGCGATCTGCAAATTCGCAAGGGCGACGTCTCGATGCTTTCGGAACTCACCCGCGAACACGCCGCCGAGTTGGGAGAAATACCCGCGGTTGTGATCCTCGGCCTGCCGGCTTTTGGCGACTTGATCCCACAAATGGACATTGCCGAAGGCGTGATTAGGCTGCTCGATAAAGTCGATAGCGACGCCCTGGAGGCCGAAGCCGCGTCAAGGAAAAAGACAGCCGCGTCAAAAGACACCAACTCGCCCGAGAAAGGTCGAAGTTGGATCTGGAACTATTCCAAAAAAAGTACCGGCTATTTTCTCAATGGTCTCGATCCCGACGGCATGAAAATGCCGGTGCGGTTTTCCACTGCCCAGTTCGACACGACAGTCGACCAAGAGATCGCTGCGCTGTCCGGCGCGGCAGGCGGCGAGTTTGAAAAATTCGTGGTCGATGGTCTGGACCTTATGAAATATGTTGCACTGCGTCCCACCGATCTGGCCGGCCTTCCAAAGCCACGTCCCGATGTAATCACCGGAACCAATCTGCTCTCACACTTCCGCGTAACCATCGATCATGCAAATCTTCGCATCATACTCAAGCAAACCAAAAGTCCGCTCTCCGCGGCGACCGAGAGAGCGTATTTCGTGGCCCTTGCGGAACTTGACACGGATGGCATCGAGTCATTTATCAAATCTAATCCAGGCTCGCGTCTTGTACGGGAAGCTTCTACGCGTCTGCTGCAAGCGCGGCTTGACGAATATCCGCCGCATGACGAAGCCTTAGCCCGGGCCGTCGAAACCCGCGCGCGCTACGAGCGTGAGATGCGTCGCGCGTCTACAATGGTGGCGTTGGCCGACGAACTTCTCGGTGGCGAGCGGGAGGATCGGCTGAAACTGGCCCGCCTGGCGTTACGGATCGGTGCGAATAGCGCGTCCGCCGACCTCGACGCCAACGTCTCGCATCGCATTCAAGCCGATCTGGGGCGCGCAGCCTTTTTAGACGGCAATCTCTCGCAAGCGCGGCGGCACCTCTTGGCGGCGGCCTTCGGCTTGCCACGAGACCCCAAGGTCAGCCTTTGGATGGGCGAACTTTACGAGCGCATGGGCAAAAAGGCTAGGGCATGGTCGCGTTTTATGCAGGCTGCTACCGACCGCAATCCGCCCGCGGAGGCCTTTGAGGGTCTGGACCGCCTGAACCACGACCCGCAGTTCCGCGCGACCTTCACCATGGCCGAGGCCGAACAATTGCTCGAAGGGCGAGCGCCCGAATATCATCCGTCAACTCGTTTCGCCGATGAAGCGGCTGCACAAAATGGAGCTAAGCGCGGCGGACCTGTCCCGCTAGTCGAGCTGCTTCCTTGCAGCGAGCATCCGCCCACGCAAACGGCCGAGATGGCGTTGGCCGCCTTGGGCGAATATTTCGACGGCCAACCACCCGTGTTGATCCAATACCATGTGGCTTGGCCGGCCCTGGATCCCTTGGCCGCGCCGGTAGGTAAGTCACGTGCTGAGTTCTACAATGCGCAACTGGCACCTGTGACGGTTTTCGGCGGCACAAACGTTATTCGCGGCGGCCAGAAAAGTTGCGGCCAGGCCGGCAATCCCGCAAAGATCTTTGAAACCTACAAGCAAGCTTGTTTCGAATCTGCTGATGCGAAAAGCAACGCTGCCGGAAGTGGGTGGAAGATTGAGGGACGTCTCGAACGACGAAAATCCATCATATCCGGGAGCGTGAACGTATTGGC
Source organism: uncultured Planctomycetaceae bacterium (assembly GCA_964541935.1). Lineage (GTDB taxonomy): Bacteria > Planctomycetota > Planctomycetia > Pirellulales > Thermoguttaceae > JAFGTN01. Next base: position 7,255 of record CAZISU010000056.1, read on the forward strand.
TCCGAAAACCGGCGGCGATTATCGACTGCATCTGATCTTGTGCGAAAGCCCACTGATGGTGCCGGGCGCGAACCAGTTGGTGATTCGTCGCAACGTCGCCAGACGGGCACTCTCGCCGCCCGAGGGCCTTTTAGTAAAGCTTTCCGCAGGCAAGTCCAAGCTTGAATTTCCGGTCGATGTAGACCTTGTCGAAGTTGGCAAACGCATTACCAAGGAAATCGCTACGATGGAAGAAGAAGGGGAAATCACCTTCGTTATGAGGCCGGATTATATCGACGCCGGTGCGGTTTCCATTGTCGCTTTTCTGCAAGACGCCAAAACCAAGGCAGTAGTATCCGCCACGCGTCTGGAAGCCCAAGAACCGGCCACCTCAGCGGGCCAAAAGGCCAAACTTTCGAGTGAGAGGGCGCCACGATGACACCTCATAACTCCAAAAATAACTCCCAAACCCAGCTTAGCGACGGGGCCGCAAGCGAACGCCACCGCGAAGCCGCTATCGAGCAAATCGAACAACACCTGAGCTTATGCCGTCGCCGACTGCGTCGGGCCGAGTTGGGCAGCCTGTTAATCGAGTATCTCTTGTCGACGTCTCTTGCTATAGCAATTGCCTCCGGCTTGTTCTTGACGTTCAAACTGATTTTTGCACTGGGTAGCTTTACTCAGGCCGGCTCGACCGAGCGGGTGATAACGGTAGTCGACTACGCATACGCCGCTACACTCGCAGTGGCTTTAATGGCTTTTGGCATCGTGATAGTGGTCCGTCTGCTTCATCGTCTGCCTTCGTCAATTGCGGCGGCCGAACGGCTCGATCGCGCGGCCCGCGACCACAACCGCGTGGCAAACGCCCTTTGGCTTCTGCAAGAAGATTTCGATCCCGACTCGCCGCTGTGCATGGCTGCGATTCGCGACGGAGTGGAACACATCGAGCGTCTTCAGGATTCCCAGCCCGACACAACGGCGACGAAACATGCTCTCGGTCAATATTGGCTGCGTTTCACAACGGCCGGCCTGCTATTGCTGCTTTACGTGGTGACCATAATTAGCCCGCTGCCCGCGCTCTGGTCACCTTCGGCAAACACTCAAGAATCGGCCATGGCTTCACAAGGCCGCATCGCAGGCGTTGATTCCTTACTGCTGGCCTCAGCGGAAGACGAAACGGCAACACCACGCCCGGCCGACACTCGCTCGGCGCCCGCAGACAGCTCTGATCCCAACTCCAGCAAGGCCGCCCAGTCGCCCCAGAGCGGCCCTCGTCCGAGTACCCAGCAGAACGCGGCTCCAACCAGCCGTGGCAAGAACTCGGCGGCCACTCGCTCCGAAAGCGGCACGGGGTCCAGCGGTCAATCGGCCGACGGCGGGGCCTCTAACGCTGCGGATAGCAAGAAAAAGAAAACGCCAAAGGCCCCGAAACATTCGGCGCGAAAGCCGGCCTCCGGCCGATCGACGCCGCCCGAAAAACAAAAAGATAACCGCTCGTCATCCTCCGCGGGCGGTGGTGGTTCGTCGGGCGGCTCAATGCTTGCGGTGCAAAACTCCTGGTCGCTACAGGCTCAAGCCACGCAATCCGAGGATACCGAAGATGACGACGAAGGCGAGGCCGAAGAAGAAGAGCAAGAGTCGAATAAACAACGTGGCGGAATTCAACCGTCTCTGAAAGACCGCAACCAGGCGCCCTCGCGCGAGTTGGGAATCGGCGAGGGCGACGGCCCGCCGGGCAGCGGACGTGGCGGGCCCACGCCGCCGAAAAAATCGCGCGGCACGGCCTCGATGGTCCTCGGCGTACCCATGCCCGACTTCGTTAAGGGGCGGCTCGGCCCTGGGGCTACGAAAATCACACACGAGCAGGTCACGCCCACGCCACAACCCGGCCAGGCGGCCTCAGCCGTGCCCGTCGGACAACGAAGCCTGCCGGAAAGCCCCCTGTCGCGATTCAACCTCCGTGCCGGCGACAGCGAGTTGGTGCGGCAATATTTGATATTCATTCATTCCGCCGATCAACGTAACAAAAACCGTAAATAGATCCGTCTAGCGACAAAAAATAGTCAGAGGATGCAACCGTGAACGACTTAATACCGGATTTACCCGACAGCCGCGGCGCGGAAGACCAGGTAAGCCATTTTTGCGACATCTTCCGTCGTCTGGAAACCGAGATCCACAAGGCCTTTGTGGGACACTCGCCGCTAGTCTGCGACGTGCTATCGGTTCTTCTTTCCGACGGCCACGTTTTGCTCGAGGGTGTACCCGGCCTTGGTAAAACGCTGTTGGTTCATACCTTGGCCCAGGCAATCGACCTTAGTTTTTCTCGCATCCAATTCACACCCGACTTGATGCCCGCCGACGTGCTGGGCACCATGGTTCTGCGCGAGGTCGAAGGCGGCGGCCACGAGTTGCAATTCCAAGAAGGGCCCATCATGGGCAATTTCATCCTCGCCGATGAAATCAACCGGGCGACCCCCAAAACGCAATCCGCTCTGCTGGAAGCCATGCAGGAGCGGCAAGTCACCGTGGCTCGGCAGACGATGCCGCTGCCAAAACCGTTTATCGTCTTGGCCACGCAGAACCCTGTCGAGCAGGACGGCACGTATCCCCTGCCCGAGGCCCAACTCGACCGCTTCATGATGAAGGTTCTGATCGACTACCCCAAGGAAGAACAGTATCACGATATTCTCGCACGAACCACACGAAATGAGCAACCGGTCATCAAGCCCGTCTCAAACGGCCCCGAGATTTTAGAAGCTCGTCAAATTGCCCGCAGTGTGCCCGCCAGCCGCCAGATCGAACGATACGCAATTCGGCTGGTGATGGCCACGCAACCCGGCTCGGCGCACGCCCCCGAAGCGGTCAACCAGTCGGTTGCTTTAGGCGCCAGCCCGCGCGGAGTTCAGGCCCTGGTTTTATTGGGCAAGGTTCGCGCTTTGCTCGACGGCCGCTTCGCCGTTTCCTGCCAAGACATCCGCGACGTGGCCCCCGGCGTATTGCGACACCGCATCATCCTGGGCTTCGAGGGCCAATCGCGCGGCGTGCGTGCCGACGACCTGATCGGCCGTATCATCGAATCGGTGAGCGAGTATTCCGACTGAGCTTTTAGAGAGTATAACGACACCTAGACGAAACACCATGTCCAAGCTTTTTGACGAAAAATTCATTGCCGCCATCCGGCACCTGCGTCTGGCCTCGAAAGACCTGCCGCGCGGTGGCCGACATGCCGAACAACAGTCGGTGCAGATGGGCCCCGGCTTGGAGTTTCGCAACTTTCGGGCCTATGCGCACGGTGACGATTTTCGGCGTATCGACTGGAACCTGTATCGTCGTCTGGGCAAGGTCTTTATTCGCGAGTTCGACCAGCTCGAGGACCTGCCGGTCTACATGCTGCTGGATGTGAGCGACTCGATGTTTTTCGACGATCTCCCGCGAGCCGACGCCGGCCGCCAGATCGCCGCCGCCTTGGGAGCCGCGGCATTGAACCAGCACGATACGCCCAGCATCTATCCGTTCGGCCAAGACCTTGCCACGCCGCTTCGTTCACTGTCGGGTAGAGGTGGACTGGTGCGGATGCTTGCATTCCTCGACGCTTTGCGGCCTTGCGGGCCGACTGACCTGGCCGGAGCGATTCGAGGTCTCGCCTCACGGAAGCTCCGCAGCGGCCTGGCCGTTGTGGTTTCCGATTTCTTCGATCCACGCGGCATCGAGCACGTCGTCGACGCCCTGCGTACGCTGCAACATCGCCTTTTACTCGTGCAAGTGGTTCGCCAGACCGATGCCGCACCGCAGCTTGCCGGCGAGTTGCGTCTGATCGATTGCGAAACTGAGGCTGCCGTCGAGGCCACCATAACCGCATCGACACTCGACGCATATCGCAAGGTTTACGACCGTTTTCAGCAATCGCTGCTAGAACTGGTGGCTCAGCGCCAGGCCGGATACGTGGCCTTGGATGCCGATCTACCGGTGGTCGGGCAGTTGCCCGAGATATTCCCAGGCGGCGTCTTGTATGCAAGGAGCGGCGTATCGTGACATTTGTGGGACTGCCAACCTGGATAGTTGTTTCGCTGCTGGCGGGCACCGCCGCGGTGTTGGCGGCTTTGCATTTCCTCCGCACGCGGCCGCGCCCCCTGCGTGTGAATACCACAATCTTCTGGGCCGAGGCTCTGCAGGCAAGTCGCGCCAGCTCGCTTATGCAACGCTTCCGACATCTTCTTACGTACCTGCTGCTTCTTGCAATTTGCTTTACCATTATTCTTGCCATCGGCCGGCCGGTTGTGGACACCGACGGCACCCGGCGTCAATCGGTGATGGTTGTGCTCGATGGGGGAGCTTCGATGGGTGCCATGCTCGACGAATCATCGCCAAGCGAAAAGCGATTCGATCGGGCAAAGCAAGAAACGCTGAAGATTTGCTCACAACTGTTTTCTGGAGATGACCTGGCCGTCATCGTGGCGGATCCGCAGCCCCGCCTGCTGCATCGTTTCGATGAACCAAAGGCCGTTTTGGCTCGGCAAATCGCTTCACTCGAACCGGCTGAACTGCCTGCCGACCGACGCGCGGCCCTGCGGCTGGCAAGCGATCTGGCACGTGGACGTAGCGGCGCAAAAATCGTCGTCATAACCGACCGCGCGTTTGCCGATGGTGAATTCAATCAATACCAAAACGGCGAAACACCTATTGAAGTTGTACGGGTGGGCCAGCCGCTGACAAACGCTGCCATTCTTGCGGCCATGTTCGAGCCTGCGGCAGCCGATCCGCTGAGCGGAACATTCCGCCTGCGAGTTGGACATTGGGACAGACAACCAGACGGGCAAGCGAAAAATATTCGTGTGATAGTTAAACGTTCCAACGGAGCGGTTTTGCTCGACGAATTGCGTGCCTTTACTCCCGGCCAAACAACGGCCGAATTCTCCATCGCAGCTCTCCCGGCCGACGGTCAGACACTTTCCGTCCGCATCGAAGGCGATGACGCTCTGGCCGCCGACAGTCACCTTGAATTCCGCTTGCCCCGCCGCCGCCAGATCCGTGTCGCGCTGCCCGTCGAAAGTCCTCAGTTGCTTCGTGCGTTATTGGAATCAGATGCGGCCGTTACAATAGTCGCCCCCGGCGAAACGGCCGACTTAACCGTAAGCAACGGCACGACAGAACCGTCCGCTGATTCTACCACAACTGGGCCCACGATCGTGATTTTCGGACGCTCGCAAGACAAGAATTCGACAGGCACCAACAATATCGCCGTCGGCGTTTCGGTTGAGACTGCCGGCAATTCGCCGTTAGTCGATGGGCTCGACTTCGAATCCGGCGTCTGCTTCCCGGGCATCGATCCGCGGAATTTACCGCCGCAAGCCAGCCCGCTTTTAAGTGCCGGCCGGTCGATACTGGCGGCAATCGAAACACAAGCTTCACACAAAACCCTTTGGATCTGCGAAACTCTGCTCGACCCCAAGGCAACCGTCACGCGACGGGCCGCCCTGCCGGTGTTCATCAGCCGAGCCGTCCGCAATCTGGCCGATTGGCAGACCGATCCCCTCGTGCTTTCTCCCAGCCAGTCGTTTATCGCCCC
>CAZISU010000057.1:0-12788 GCA_964541935.1 uncultured Planctomycetaceae bacterium
CGCCCTCCGCCCGGTACCACTGGCTGCTTGTCAGCCAGTGGTATGCCGTATCCACACTATCAAACGCGTTCTTGCCAAACTCTAGGCCTTCGTTTTGCGTGGGTCATCGCTATTACGGAAACACTTCGCTTCCCCTCGACGAAAAAAATACAATAAGGAAATCGCCGCGTGATGGCACGCCGCACAATGCCTCTGTGGATCACAGGGAAAAGCTGGGGATTACTCTCGATCGACGTCATCACGGCATCCACACACTGGAGGAACTCCGCGCCCAGGCCGCTGAGCCGATCTTCGTACCACCAGTACACCTCGGCCATGTCGGCTTCCGCTTCCGATCTTACGACCAGTGGCTTTTTCATGATTTGGACCGGTTGAGGATTCGCCGCTGAACCTCGCTCCACGGCGATCCGGAATCTGGATTCTGGTGATACGCTTGGAGGCGACGATCCAGTTCCTTTTTTTGCTCTTCGCTTAGCGGAAGGGCCTCTGGGACGGCGGCAATGCTGTCCCAAATGTCTTCAACCATTTGGATTCGTTCGGCAACGCTCAGTTCTAGAATATCTGCTGTTGTTGGTCTCATGATATCCACATGTTATCAGTTTTTTCGTGTTTCTACAACTAACCGTTGTCACTGCGGTCTTCGGGCGAAGCGGCTAGCGGCTAGGAGAGATAGTCCGCTTAGCAATAATATCAGCACTCTGGGCTCAGGCACCGCGAGTTGTAGAGCAACGACTGTTTGCCAATTGGCGGCTAGCAGGGTGGCATCGATGTCGTTTACTGTCCCGTCGGCGTTGAAGTCTCCTTGGGTCCAAGCGGCGTTTACAGTTAGCCAGTTGGCAGCTAGGATACTGGCGTCGTCAGCGTCGACTCGGCCGTCGCGGTTGGCGTCGCCTGGGGGGCAGATTCTCTCGAAATAATAAATGGGCTGGTACAACTTTTCGCTTACGGTGTAGTAGCCGCTGCCGGATGCGTCGAAAGTGATTGCTTCGCCTTGCGGTTCGGAGACGAGGGGCACGTCGACTGGCGTTTGATTAAAGGCGTCGGCGATAGTGCCCCCCGACGGACGTGACCAGAGCGATGCGTTCCAGTAACCACGCACAAGAATCTCATCGCCGTCGGGCGAGATGTCGCCACCGGTAGCCCAGCCCCAGGGTAATTGGGTAATAAACTCCAAGGTGGTTGTCGCGGCGGTCGACTGGGGATAGGCGGCTCGGTAAAGACGCGATTGGCTTTCCCGTTTCGATACCACGTAAATATCGTTCGTCAGAGGATCGATCATGAGCGTCTCGGCGTCGCGGGCTCCGTCGGAAGTTGGATACTGTAGTTCAATGGTTTGGACGCCGGTGAGACTTTGCGTGACCGGCGTTTGGCTTGAACTGACCAGGGGCTCGGCGACGCGATAGACCTTGATCGAAGATCGCACGGCATTATTATCGCCGATGTCGCCCAGGTAGAGGTAGGATTGGCCAGGGACCGGACCTGGGCCGACGGCCATGTCTTCCCAGTCTCTGGCCCCGGCCGAGACGAGGTTATATATTCCCAGATGTGTGCCTTGGGTATTCATGGCGAAAACGCGGGCCGAGTCGCCCGAGTCGTTGTGAACCCAGAGCACGTCGCTGTTGCGAGCACTGGCGGCGATGCCGGAGGCCTCGTTGACCGCCGCGCTCTGCACGGTGCCCACTTGAGAGCCCGGCTGAAATTGTTGCCCTTGGAGCTGATCTTCGTCGGCGAACAAGCATATGCAGAACAAGGTGCCGGCCAGTATATTTCGCGACTTTATCACGTATCTATCTCGCATTCAAACTCAGATCGAACATTTAGCACCAATCCACTCAGTGCATTATATGCGCTCGCACTCAGAAAGTCCCACGATACACAGCACTCAACACACCAACAGCGGGGCAGGGCAGGGGGGCGGCCAAAATTCACACCCCACTTTTGTGGGGTTATTTCTATACGAACTACCGAAAATGTACCGAGATTGCCGAATATTACCAACTAGACTAGACTGTATTGATTGTAGGGTGGCCGGATGACCGGCGTTGGTAACTGGTTCTTCTAAAGATACGCATTTTTGGCGAGGCATTTTGGGTAAGGCAACACCCGGATTTATCGGCCCCTACCGGCTATTGAACGTTGTAAACACCGGCCAAACCAGTAAAATTTGGCAGGCGTACGATGATGCCGCGCAAGAGATATGTGGGATCAAGGTTCTGCTGGAGGATTTCCAGCGCAACCGCGAGCACATTGGCTATTTGCGTCAGGAATTCGTCGTCGGCGAGAAACTGCGCGACAAACGAATCATACAAATCAATGACTTTGCCTCCGACCGTGGGGCTTATTACTTGGCGATGGAATGGTTTCCGGCGCCGAACATGAAACATTTGATCCGGCACGAGTTCGAGCACACACAGATAATTGCGTCCAAGCTCATCGAGCAGATGGCCGAGGCCTTGGCCTATTTGAATGAACACGGTTGGGTACATCGAGATATTAAACCAGACAACTACCTTGTGTCAGCAAAGGGCCAGCTCAAACTGATCGACTTCGCCCTGTCACAGAAATCCAAGGGAGGCTTGGCCAAGCTTCTTAATCCCAAGTCGAAGGTACAGGGGACGAGAAGTTACATGTCTCCGGAACAAATCCGAGGCGGAAGCCTCGACAGCCGCTCAGACCTTTACAGTTTGGGCTGCACGATTTTCGAGCTACTCTCCGGCAAACCGCCCTTTACGGGTTCGAACGCCAACGAGTTGCTCATGAAGCACATAAAATCCTCGCCCCCGACTTTGGAGAGTGCCAACAAAAACGTCACTCCCGAGTTCGGCGCCTTGATACGGCAGGCGATGGCTAAAAAACCGAATAGCAGACAAAAGTCGGTGACCGACTTTTTAACTCAGTTTCGTATGGTGCAAGTTTTCAAACGTGCCCCGAAACCTCCAGAACAAACAGAGAAAGCGGATACCTGATGGCTACAGGAGAGCACCGGCTCTCGTTTGAGCGGCCCATTGTCGAGTTGGAAAGCCGGCTCGACAAACTCGAAAGGGTTGCCAACCAGAGCCCCGAATCGCGCAACGAGCTGCAACGCCTGCGGCGTTCGTTGACGGATCTAACTAAACGCATCTACGCCAACCTCAAACCGTGGGAAACCGTCGAGGTCGCCCGGCATCAGAACAGACCCAAAACGGCCGACTACCTCGAACTGGTCTTCGACGAGTTCGTGGAGTTGCACGGCGACAAATTTTTCGGCGACGATAAAGCAATCTCCGCCGGCTGGGCCAAGCTCGACAACTTCAAGGTGATGGTTATCGGGCACGAAAAAGGCTCGAACGTCAAGGAACGCAACGCTTGTAACTTCGGCTCGGCGCATCCCGAAGGCTACCGCAAAGCCATGGGCAAAATGAAACTGGCGGCCAAGTTCGGCATGCCCGTGATCTGTTTCATCGATACCCCGGGCGCTTATCCGGGCATCGGTGCCGAGGAACGCGGGCAGGCACAGGTGATCGCCAACTCGATGTTTGAAATGTCGCGGCTGCGAACGCCCATCGTTTGCGTGGTTATCGGCGAAGGCGGATCGGGCGGCGCTTTGGGCATCGGTGTGGGCGACCGCATCGCCATGCTCGAACACGCTTATTATTCCGTAATCAGCCCCGAAGGTTGCGCCGGCATCCTCTGGAAAAGCCACACCTTCAAGGAGCAAGCGGCCGAAGCACTGAAGATGACTTCGAAGGATCTGCCCGGGCTGGGCGTGGTCGACGACGTCGTGCCGGAACCGCTGGGCGGCGCGCATCGCAATCCGCACATGATGGCCAACCGCCTGAAGATTTTCCTCCGCAACCAGCTTCGCGAGTTGACAAAAATCCCGTTGGACGAACTGGTTGAAACGCGTTACCAAAAGTTTCGCAAACACGGCCGTTTTCTAGAACAGCTCCAAGAAGCCGACGAAATGTCCGCCGAAGACGAACATCTGACCGCCCAAGAAGCGAACGATCAGCACCACGGCGGCGGGCCAAAAATACTCGACGCACAACGGGCGGCCAAGTCTGTGTCGAACTAGTTGCGATTGCGGATGCAACACATTACGTCGACTACCTAACGCGAGCAAACTCGGCGGCTAACAGTTGAACAAAACACTGAAGCAAAGACTAATACTATGAGTGATCAAGCTGAACCTAACACACCGACCGAGGAAAATAATCCGGTTTGCTGCTCAAGCGGTGACGATAGCAGTTGCTCGACAGGCTGCAAACCGTGTGGGCGGATCTTGCTGGTGATCTTGTTGTTTGCGGCCGTCTGCGTAGTCGGCTACGTAGCCAGAAATCGTCAACTCGACGCTGCCGAGGCCGTGGCCAGAACGGCCCTGAAAGAACGCGGCATCGTGCTGGTGCCGGGATCCGACCCCAAGCATATCGCCGGTATCGTTTTCGCGGGCGAACATAAACAGCTCGACGACGAAATCGTCGCCGAAGTAGCGGCCCTCTGGCGTCTGAATTCGCTGAACCTCGACAGCACGAACATCACCAACGAGCAACTCAAGAAGATCGGCGGACTCCGATCGCTGGTCTCTTTGTTGCTGAGCGACACGGGCATTACCGACGATGGTCTGGCCCACCTTGGCGGGCTGAGGAACATCGAGTCGCTGCATCTGTGCAGAATTCGCATCACCGACGCCGGCCTTAAACACGTCAAAAGACTCAAAACCCTCAAGATTCTCGACCTCAGCGGTAGCGATATCACAGACGAGGGCTTGAAGCAGATCGTGGGCCTGGACGATGTCGAGCACCTGCTCTTGGCCGATACGGCCGTCACCGATGAAGGCATTGCCCTGCTTGCAAAAATGAAAAAGCTCAAGCGGCTGACTCTCATCAACACCGAGGTCTCACCCGAGGCGATTGCCAAGATCAAAAAGGACATTCCCAAGCTGAGCGTCGACGAGGGCAAAAATAAAGAATCCGCCGATCGCGTCGCCGCCGCCAGAGCCAAGACCGCCGAAGCCAAGACCGCCGCGCCGCAAGCTGAGAAAGACGAAGCGGCGAAGAATGAATAGCGGCCGTCTTCTAACGAACCTCGGTTGATGGGCTCAGAAAGCGAAATTCGCGCTAGGAATTCGTCTCGTCTGACAACTATCTGAAACCAGCCCAAATAGCCTTAGAAGCTTACAGAGGCCCCTTTGCAACGTCCGATAATGTTTCTTATGTTCGGTCAAGCGGGCCATAAGTCGCTAGTTTTATGGGGTTTCCGTTTCTACCCTGCATGCGCCAGACGCGGATCCCAACGATGAATAATCACTACTCAAACTCCGCCTCTCGCTTGCGTTTCGGGTTAGTAAACAAACCACTCTCACGCGGAAATAAATCGCGACCAAATCTCGCCCTCTCGCTTGCGTTTCGGTTAGAAAACGAAATGAGCGGAAATCAAGATTCGTCCGTTTCGAGCGAATTTCGATATCGCGCGAAGTGCAACCTCCGCGCCCCCCTGCCCCGAGGGCCTCATTTTTTGCGTTTCGAAACCATCCACCTCGCTTGCGCTTCGGGTTAGTATGAATACGGGCCATCACGCAAAAAGCAGCAAAAACGTGCAAGTTCCGAAGCTACTGATTGTTCTGGTCGAAACGGTCGCGGATCGCTTCGCGAAGTTCCGAGGCTTTCTTGCCCAAATCCTTCTGAGCGTCGTCCAGGGTGCCGTCTAACTTGTCGCCGGCCCGGCCCTCCAACTCGTTTAGCTTATCGTCAACGCCGTCGCGAAGATCGTTGCGGATGCCGTCGAGAACATCGGCGGGGTCGGTAGTCTTGGGCGCATCGTCGCTGGGCTTTATGCGGTCGAGCAAGCCGCCGTCGGCCGGCTCGTCGGGGTCCAGGTGGCGGTCTAACTTTTCGATATATTTACCCAGAACGTCGGTCACCTCCTCGGGTAAGACCGGCGTGGCGTTCTTAATCAAAACCGCGATTGCCCGCCCGCTGAAACTCCCCAGCACTGTCTGCCTGAGGTTCTCCGAAAGCGTGACGGCGAAGAAGGTAATAACCACACAGAAAAGAATGCCTTTGGCTAGGCCAAACAGCGCGCCCATCTGGCGATCGAATTCCTTGAGCTTAACCCGATCTATGAAACGGGCCACGAAGCGGAATAGTACCCAGATCGTAAACGAGGTGAGCAGATACAACACGAACATGGCAATGAAGCGGTTCCACGGTTCGCGATCGCTGAAGAACGGAGCCAGCGGGCCGCTGAAGTGGATAGCAACCATACCGCTGACAACAATCGCCGCCAGCGAGGTTATCTGCCAAGCCATGCCCTTCCAGGCACCCAAAATTGTGGCGGCGATCAGCACGGCCAACATTACTGCATCATAAATATCAACGGCGGCGACAAGCGTATTGCTGTCCATCGGTAATCCAAGTTCTCGAGTCTAGCGGGGCTGTGATCTGTGGCCAGTGGCCGGATGGTTTGTATGACAGAACTAGAGTATAGCGACAAGGCAAGCCGCGGCGAAGACGGGTTTTGCGCGAGTGGCTAAAGCTCGCAGTCTACACTATCTAAGCAGCCTGAGAGAGCAGGGCAGAATGGCGAACTTCAGTAGCACGTAGGCCGGGTTGCAACCCGGCCTACACACTCGACATTACACAGAGCGTGAAACTGATATTGGCCGAAACGCGGTTCTCGGATACAAACGGCTCAACTTCCACATATTCTCTGATTCACCGAAACGATTTTGCCCTATAAAACATGGCCGGATTCAAAACACACGTCACGGTAAGTTCTCTCGCTGGGGTCGGATATGGGGCCGGTGCGTTCCTGTTGTTCGACGTACCCCCTCCCACATGCCTGTTGGCCGGCGGGCTGTGCGGCGTGTCGGGGATGCTGCCGGACATCGATAGCGGGCCGGGCAGGCCGTTGCGCGAGAGCATGGCATTTGCGGCCGCCATTGTGCCCATGATGGTGGCCGAACGGCTGCGGATACTCAACGTGTCCACTGAACTGATCGTCTTATACGGGGCCATCCTATATTTTCTGATCCGTTTCGGCGTGGCCTGGCTGCTGCGCAAATATACTGTCCACCGCGGCATGTTCCACAGTATTCCGGCGGCCGTAATCGCGGCCGAAGTGGCTTTCCTGCTGGCGTCCGGCGAGACGGAGATGCGGATCTACAAGGCCGGCGCGGTGTTTATCGGCTACATGTCGCATCTGGTGCTCGACGAGTTTTATAGCGTCAAGGTTTCGGCCCGGGGCGTGCGCATTAAAAGCTCGCTGGGCACGGCCGTGAAAATTTTCGGGCGAAAATGGATACCCAATATTTCCACCTACGGCAAGCTTGCTCTGCTCACCACGCTGGTCGTGCAAGAGCCCGGCTGGATGCTGGAATACCAAGAGCGGCAACGCAATCTGCACGAACAAACGATCACGAGAGCAGTTCTTAAACGCGAGGGGCTGGTGCCCGTGCCCGAGGGAAGTTGGGCGGCCGGCAATGCCCACGAGTTCGAGACGGATGAACTTATGGACGACGTCGGTAAGAAGACGGAAGAGGCGAAAGAGACGATTGGGTCGCTTTTTAAGAAGTGGCGATAAGATCCATTGCCGGGTTGTAACCCGGCCTACTTCCTTGGGCGGGCTAGCTCTTCGCTGTCGAGCATGATGGTTACGGGGCCGTCATTTATCAGTTCTACATACATGTGCTCTTGGAATTTTCCGGTGGCAACTTCGACGCCGTGCCGAGCAACTGCTTCGACGAATACTTGGTAAAGGCGATTGGCTTCGTCCGGTGGTGCGGCCCCGACAAAACTGGGCCGGCGACCTTTGCGACAATCGGCCAGGAGCGTGAATTGGCTGACGACGAGCATGCGTCCGCCCACTTCCGCAACGGCCAGGTTCATCTTGCCCTGGTCGTCCTCGAAGATACGCATGCCGACGATCTTGTCCGCCATTTTCCTAGCCTCATCGTCGGTATCGCCGTGGGCGACGCCCAAGAGGACCAAGAGCCCGCGTTCTATTTGGCCGCATATTTGATCGTCGACCGTTACTTGAGCGCGACTGACACGCTGGATACATGCTCGCATTTTTTTGCAATTTCGTGATTAGCGGCGTTTGTCGGCGTTTTTTGTGGCCATTTGCTTTGCGCGGCGAACGATTCTATTAATGTACAGGCTGGTCTGGTCGATGGGTGCAACTTCGGCTGGACGAAAGACGAAATTGCTGGGATCAAGGGGCACGTTCACGCTGACTTTCAGCAACTGCATAGTCACAATCGCGCGTGCAGCGTGCGAGGCCGACTCGGTACGGCGATACTCTATTCGATAGGGCAGCAAGTCGTCTTTACCTAGCCAAAGACAAACGTGGTCGGGAATCTGCTGGGGCAAATGAGTCAAATCCGCCTCCCCCCTGCCCTGCTCGATGGCTTCCTTTTGATCGGGCAAGAGCGCGAGGAGTTTTGACGTTTGCCAACCGCCGCTGAGCTTCCAGACGGGCGTCGAGTACAAGATTTCCGACTGGGCCGATTCAAAATCGAAGTCGGCCTGCAACGCTCGTAATAAACCGGGCATGCCGCCGAGACTGATAGCCTGGCCTAAGCCCACGCCATCAGCCGCTCCCCCCCCCTGCCCTGCCCTGGCCTGCTTGCCTACGATTTTGTCCAGTCGCTCTAGATCGACGCGGACCAAACTGGGTTTGTCCATCAAGACGCGACTGATCCAAAGAAACTTGCCGTCGGAAACCTGCTTCAACAAGTTCATGGAGTCGCCGACAGGCGTCTTCAACTCGAAACGCACCAAAGGATGCGGCCCGGAACGCTCTTCACAGTAATACCCCTTGCCTACAAGCTGACGTCCAAAAAGATCGACACGATGTGATATCTCGGCCGAAATCGAGTGCCGACTCTCTATTGTCTCGATCGACTTTTGCAGCAACTCCTGCGTTTGCGAACGCCCCAATGCACCATCCGCTGGAGAGGTTACAGACGCCCCACCCACAGAACCGCTCGCCGGCTCTTGCTGATCGCCGGCAAATACATTTGCTGCCAATATGAACACGAGTGAGGCAATCGCTACACTAATCGTGGGGGTAGGGTCAGGTAGTTTATTGTACATCTTATCGGTTCTGACGGATTTACCAAAGAATCGCATTGTAACAGGCCGAACAATAAACCTCAGAGCAGTCGCTGCGCGAGTGTCCGGACCTTTTTTTAAGCCGCATAGCGTTTGTGCGGATGCGATTCGGACATTGTACGACAGCCCTCCCATACGGTCCACGCCAATCCGGCGGGGGCAACTTGGGAGTGAAACCACCCGATTTATAGGGGGGACACCTATGAAATACTGTATCTCTTTGCTTATTGTTGTTGTTTTGGCCGTAGTAGGCTGCAAAGGACCGGGCTGTGGTCCAAGTGGCGATCCATGTGCCGGCGGTGGGCAAGTAATGATGCCCCCCGGCCCAGGCGTTGGAGGCCCCGGCCCCGGAGTTATGGCTGTTGGCCCCACGATGATGACTCAACCTCAATCATCGCAAGTGGCATTTATCGGTCCCGACGGCATGGTCGTCAACTGGGACGTGAGCATGCCCGGCCAATTCGATTCCGATCCGTTGGTTTGCCCCGGTCGTTACAACTTCCGCCAGGCGGCCATCTATCGGCTCAAGCTGACCAACATACCGGCCCGACCGGGCGTTGAGCTGTACCCAACCATCGAGGTTGGACCGGCCGTGCCACGAACGGGAGCTTTCCTGTCGCATAACGCCATCCCGGCCCAATTCACCGAAGAAGATTTCGAGCAGGTCTTAAGCGGCAACTTCGTCACCAAGGTTGTTTACCTTCCCGACGCCGAGTTCCAAGAACTGGCCAGTGCCGGTATCGAGACCCTCGTGAGCACGCGGCTAGATCCGGGCGTCGACCCGATTGCCGAGGCCGACAAACGCGGAGCGATCCTGGCCGTTATCCGCTTGGGTAACAAGGATCTGGAGATGCCCGGCGAAATGCCCGGCGAAGGTGCCGTTGTTCCGGCTTCCTACGGCGTTCCGAGCGAAGACGGTTCGATGCAACCGGTGCCGGCAGGCATGGGAGCACCGGTTGGAATGCACACGGGCGCCGGCTGGTCAACCGTTCCGCAGCCTTACATATCCGGAGTAACGGGGCCCGCCTATGGCATGCCCTCGTGTGCCACGCCCATCGGTTTGCCCGGCCCTCCCCACGTTCCGCTGGGATATCAGGCCGGCCTCACAAAGCACGTTATGAAGAACCACACGCGAGTTAGCGTACCCCGTCCGACGAAGAAGATTCGCATCGACGTCAAGCAGAGGCCGGGCGTGCATTACTCCAAGCCAGTTAGCCATGGCAGGATCGTCGAGCGAACATCGTGCCCGACCACCGGTTGCCCAACCACCGGGTGCCCAGTTCCGTGCGAAGGCGTGCCCTGCGAGCAATAGTAAAACGTTCGAGTAGTCGATCATCAGCCTCGTGAGGCTGTTTAATATCTCTTTACCTTTTCGAGTAATGCGTTCCGTGCCAATGGTCAATAAGCTCCGCAACCCAGCCAGAGAAAATAGCTTCTGCCTGGGGCGAGTTGCCGGCAGGGCGACAATCGTGGCCACGATATGTTTGAGCCTGGCGGCAATCCTGCCCGCTCAAACGGGAATCGGTCCCGATTGTCCCCAAGGTGTAGCGACACCGGGAGCGATTGGTAGTCAGCAGCTCCAGCGGGGCGGACCATTGCTCGGATACTTTCAGTCGGTAGAAATTCGTGCCCCACGTGGGGCCACGGTTTCGGCGGCCATCGAGGGAAACTTCGAACAGTCGCGGCCGACTCCACACAGCGTGGGAATACTCATCGGACCGGTCTACCGTTTCCGTATCATGAACATCCCCTTGGCGCCGGGCGTCGAGGTCTTTCCGACCATCGAAGTCGTCGACCGCGTCTATGCACCGCAGGGCCAGGAAGTGCGTTTCGCCATACCGGTGGAAATTACTTCCGAAGAACTGCAACTTGCCGCCTCGGGCAAATTCGTAACGCGGGTGATCTACATCGAAGATCCACACTCGGCGGTTCCCGTGGCCCAGAACGATCAGCAGCAAAGCTGGTTCGACGTTGGGCCCGGCAAAAACCCCTTAGCGGTGGCCAGAAATCTGGGACGTCCGGTGGCCATCTTGCGAATGGGCGGACGCTTGCCTGATAACAACCCTGAGGATCTGATGCAGTTCCTTTGCGGCTGCCCGCCGCTTATGCACTTCGAAACACCCGACAGCCCCACACAGGCGCCGATAACTCCGCCCATCAAACAGCAACCCGTCGAACAGCAACCCGCCGAGCAAGCGCAGCCCGAGCAAGGCTTGCAACGTCCGCCATGGTTCGATTCGTTTATCGCCACGCGACCAACGCACCCCGCCTTGCCGTCGCAACAAACGCCCGTTGTGAGTCAACCCGTTGCTGAAACGCCCGTTGTGAACAAGCCGGCTGTCAGTCAACCGGCCGCGGTGCGGAGCGAATCCACCGGCGTGAGGAAGCTGCCGCCGCCGCCACGGGCCAAGAAGTCGAGCATCCGGTAGGAGCAACCATGAACAGCCAGCAAACAGCATCGCAGCATCACGATACCTGCCCACGCGCGTGGCGACTGTTCGTCGTGGCCATGGGCACCTTGATCCTCTGCGCCTGCCGGGCACCCATGCAGACGGCCAACCTTCATGGACCCAACGTCGGCGGCCCCAACGTCGGCGGACCCGGTGTCGGCGGCCCCGGTCCCGGTGTCTACTCACCCGGCATGAACTCCCCTGCCCTGCCCTGCCCCGGCCAGGCTTGCCCCGAGCAAAACTGTCCGGATGGCATGATGTTCTGCCCGCCCGAGATGGCGGCCGCCGGCATGCCACGCACGGGCAACTGTCGACGCTACGCAAACGACGAGTTTCTCGTCGACGGCGGCGATTTCGATCCACAGGTCCGCGTCCGCGACGATTGGGAGTTGCAAGGACTTACGCCCGAAGAAACCGTGGCCCACTTCGACACGCTCGACGGCCGTACGATTGTCGAACCGTCGAACCGCGTCTGCATATATGCACCACGATTCAACGCCGTCCGCAAGGTAGAAGGCGTGTTGCAAAACGACCAAGCCGACCGTATCTGCGATATCAATAAGCCGGTGCAACTGGTCCGTTGCGACGAGATCCAAGAGGCCGTCAGTTCCAAGCAGCACATTCAACCTATCCGCAGAACGAGTGACCAGCCGCCGCTGGCCTTCATCAGCGAACAGGGCGACGGCGTGGCATCTTCGGTCATCGGCCCGCGTTCGTTCCAAGATGGTTTCCAGCCGTATGAAAACATGCAGATCATTCGCGTGGGCGTAGGCACCATGGCCGAAAGCGCTTGGCTGGCCAAAAGCGCCGATGCCGCCATTACTTGGTCCTACGATCAGGCCGTGCAGATCATTCTCGACAAGCAAACTGCCCAAACCGACGTAGGCGTGCAGAAAGCTCAAGTCACCTACACCGTAGACGAACCGCCGGCCAACCCCAAACTGCGGCTCATCAAAATCGCCTCGACCAAGACGGCCAAGCCCGGAGAATTCGTCGACTTCACGCTCCGCTTCGACAACGTGGGCAACCAGTTGATCGGCAACGTCACGATCATCGACAACCTCACAACGCGTCTGGAATACGTGGCCGAAAGCGCCCAATGCAACCTGCCGGCCGAGTTCATCACGAAGAAGAACGACGTCGGATCCGACATTCTCCGCTGGGAACTCAAAGACCCGCTCGACAAAGCCAAAGGCGGCATCATCCGCTTCAAATGCCGCGTGCGGTAACGCGTATTGTTAGCCGC
>CAZISU010000058.1:0-12739 GCA_964541935.1 uncultured Planctomycetaceae bacterium
GGGGGAGTGTTTTTGTTCTTTTGCGGGGGGTTCGGGGGTGGGGGGCGCAGCTTCCGGTTTGGCAGTGTCTGATGTGTCCAGTAAGGGGACATCGTGGGAGGAGTTGGGTGGGACGCGAATGCTGAGGGCCTTGATAGTTTCTTTGATCTGTTTGGGGGAATGATTTTGCGTTGTTGCCGGGATTTCGGGTTTGGCTTCTGGTTTAGCAGTGTCCGCCGGCTTTGTCGTGGGCTTTGGCGCCGAGGTTTTAACTGGTTTTTCGGCGGGTTTGCATCCGGTTGAGATGAAACCGACGATTAGGCAGACGGTGATGGCGAATTTTATCATCTTGAAACGCATTTCCTTTTCTAGTCATGGTTAGCGGCGACGCTTGCCGTCGCGCGTGGAGTCAGACGCGACGACAAGCCAACTGCAAACGCGGGGACAAACCCCGCCGCTAACAAGCTAATAGATCCAACTAGAGCTTTTCGCTACACCTTGGGCAACTCGTAGCCTTTGCGTCGCGGGTATGGGTAATCTTGCCATTTATTGGCGGCGTCGTTGCCGACGAACTGCCACTTGGCGGGATCCCATTTAAGCGACTTGCCGGCGAGTTCCTCGGCGTGCAGGTAGGCGACGTTGCCCAGGTGGCAGACGGCCACGGTGCGTGCTCCGGTTTCGATGGGGCAGTTGGGTTGTTTGCGGCTGCGGATGCAATTAACCCAATCTTGGCGGTGACCCTTGTGGCTGCCCGAGGGCGACTTGTAGAGATGGATCTCGTCGTCGGCGATGGGTTTTTTGATGATCTCGCCGGGCGTGCTTTCGAGTTTTCCGCGTTTGACGGCGATTTGGCCTTTGGTGCCGATAAAGGTAACGCCGATTCCTCCACCGTGTACGACTTCGGTGCCGTTGGCGTAGATGTACTTAATTCCGCGTCCGAGCTTGGCCATCTTGGGCGGTACGATTTCGACCGGGCCGGACTTGTCCATGCCGAGTCCCCACTGGGCGATATCGAAGTGGTGTGCTCCCCAGTCGGTCATGCCGCCGCCGCCGTACTCGCAGAAGTTTCGCCACGATGGGAAGTGCTTGTGCATGCCGCGGGGGCTGAGTACCGAACTGTAGGGCCGCATGGGCGCGGGGCCCAGCCATCGCTCCCAATCCAAGCCCGGTTCTAGTTTTTCTTCGGGCAGTTTACAGGGAGTTGGCGGGCCGCCCACGTTGACTAGCACCTGTTTGACGTCGCCGATGCGGCCGTTGCGGACCAATTCGCAAGCGTAGCGGAAATTGCCGCTGGCGCGTTGCTGGCTGCCGGTCTGGAAAATGATGTTCGAGCCGTTCACGGCGTCCATGACCGTCTTGGCTTCCACGAGGTTGTTTGTCAGCGGTTTCTCGCAGTACATGTCCTTGCCGGCTTTGCACGTGTCGAGAATGATGATGGCGTGCCAATGGTCGGGCGTGGCACAGACGATGGCGTCTATGTCCTTGCGAGCGAGAATGTCTTGGTAGGCGGTATATTTGTCACAGTCTTTGTTGCCGTAGGCGCCGTCGACTTTTTTCTTGCCGATCTCGCGACGTTTGGTGTCTACGTCACAGACGGCCACAACCTTGACTTCCGGCATGCGGATTAGATGGGGCAGGTGGGAGCTGTCCATCATCTTACCGATACCGATCAGGCCGACGTTGATTTTGTCGTTGGCCGCAGGTGTTTTATCGTCGCCCAAGACGGAGCGGGGGATGACCATGGGGGCCGCCAAGGCGGTTGCCGCGGAGCCGATGAAACTACGTCGAGACAATCGAGAACGGTTGCTGCTCATGAAATTTTCCTTATGTATCTACTGAGGAAAGTGGCCTCTTGAGAAAAGACGCCCTTGTGAATGAATCGCGTTTAACGGTTGGCCACTGTGGTGGGTGTGGCGTGGAGGGTGTGGGATTGGGTGTAAACCAAGCGAGTTTTCCAGCTTTCACTATCGTTTATCGGGTGGCTGATGTCAAGTCTGGAACCGGCCTCAAAGGGCCGTGCATGTGGCGTCCGCGGGAGGGGGCAATTGCTGGGCGGCGGGATTATTCCTATACTCAGGGGTTCTAGACTGATTTCCGGGCTTGCGTGAAGACCGACATTCTAGTCCTATATTAGTACACCAGGGAGTAAACGATGAATTTGACCGACGCGAAGTACAAGAATTTCGCACTGGTTAAGGAGATGCTGGAAACGCCGGAGATTATGCGGAATTTCGATTTCGCTCAAGCCAAGGCAACGGCGGCCGTGGTTCAATCGACCGGCCGGCTATTCCTGACGGGCGAGGGCTCGAGTCGCATTTTTCCGGCCAAGAATATGATCCGCGCGGCTCTGGAGATGGGATCGGCGTTGGCGATTGCCACCGAAGGGTCGCGTCAGGCGCACGAGTATCAGCTTGCGGACTACGCTGTTTTCGGGGCCTCGAACAGTGGTCAAACCAAAGAGGTGATCTCGCTGTTCACCAAATTGGCCGCCGAAGGTAACGAAAAACGTTTCGGTCTGACGGCCAACGAAGGCACGCGGCTGGATTCGGTTTCGAATGAGTGTTATACGCTCACTTGCGGCAAGGAAGACGCCGTGGCGGCCACCAAGAGCGTGGTTGAACAGGCCATGTTCTATAGCTCGTTGCTGATCCCGGCCGGCGGCTGCGGTTGCGGCTGCTCGTGCAGTTGTCCTTTGACAGCCAACCAGGCTGAGGCGGCCGACAAGGCCAAGCAGGTTTTGGAGACCGAACTTGACGCCGATATTGTTAAGACGATTGTTGATGCGCCGGTTATTTATTTTGCCGGCCGTAACGACGGCGTGGCCGAAGAACTTACGCTGAAGACGAACGAGATCACGCGCAAGAAGAGCGACTACCTCGAAGGCACCTATGCGGTACACGGTATCGAAGAGGTGATGAACGGCAACGAAGTCGTAATCCTTATCGACCCGTTCGCCGAAGAGATCGAAAAATTCAAAGAGGTTCTGGTAGACGGGGTAGGAATGAAACTGATCGCTGTTTCCTCCGAGGAGACGATCTTCCCCACAATCAAGATCCCCAAGCTGGAAGGTTTCGACACGATTCTGCAACTCCTGGCCGGCTGGAACATTCTGGTTCACGTGGGCGTGGCTGCGGGGATCGATCTCGATAAACCTGAGCGGGCACGTAAGATCGGTAACGAGTTCGTGGGGTAAGGTAGAGTTTTCTTACAGAAGGAAGCTAAGGGAAGTAAGATGAGGGTAGATAACTAATTCGACCGACCGGGCTTTGCTAATTGGTCGAATTAGTCTGGATTATCCCTGGATAATCCTACATGGCCGGAACCTTTTTCCGGCGGATCAATCATGCCGATCAAAGTTAATTTAGGCCGTTTCTCGGCGTCGTTATCGCTTTTTTGTTGAAGGCGAGCATCGCTAAATGTACGTAGTCGCGAAGCGGTATGTTTTCGGAACTGGATCCACCAGTGAACACAATAAAGGTTTTTCGAGAAGATGGCACAAAAGATTAAGTACTCCCGCCGTTTGGCGGATAGAGTGATTTCCTCGACCGATATCGGCGAGGTCTTTCCAGACTGGAAAGGCGAGAAAGAGTGTTGGATGTTCGTCTCGGCTCACGACGACGACATTATTTGCGGGGGCGGCCTCACGTTTCTGTCGGGCCTGGAAGAGGGCATCGAGACGCACGCCGTGGTTACGACCGACGGGCGGATGGGCTACTGCCGCCCGCAGCAGAGACGGACGATTTCGAAGATCCGGCACGATGAATGCCAGGAATCGTTTCGGGCTTTGGGATTACCCGACGAACGGCTGCACTTCCTAAAGTTTCCCGACTGTAACCTGAACTCGTATCGCGGGCGACACTTTACCACGATCGGCGATCCCACGGAAATGGACGGGGCCAGCGGTCTGCAAAACGCCTATTCGCACGTATTGCGCGAGGTTCGTCCCACGCGGGTGTTTCTGCCCACGATCAGCGATTTGCACCCCGACCACCGCATCGTCAACCTGGAGATGCTCATCAGTCTGTTCCATGCCCAGGGCAAGATCTGGCCCGAGTTAGGCGATCCTATTGAAGATGTGCCGCTGGTTTACGAATACGCAACCTATTGCGATTTCCCCGAGGCGCCGACCCTGCGAATCGAGGCCACCGAGGATATGCTCGAGCGGAAGATCAACGGCATAGTGACTTACAAGAGTCAAGAACAAATCGACGTGCTGGTCGACGTGCAACGCGAAGCCGGAACGGTAGAGTATATCCGCGAGATCCAATTCAATTTCCTTACGCCTCGCAAGTACGAAGATTTGTTCGAGGTTTGAATTTTGTAGGGTGCGTCCGCGACGCACCAGAAGCCCCGTTGGTGCGTCGCGGACGCACCCTACTTTTATTATTTGAAATAGTGAAATAGTTTTATGATTGACCGCGTTTGCTATTTGGGCGACGACGATCTGGGTGGAGCGGCCCTTTATTTGGCCGGGATCATGACGCATTTCGGCTTGCCGTTCGACCATGTCGATAGCACGGACAGCCCCGGCGATGATTTTTGTTCGCGCCGCTACGGGTTGTACGTAATTAGCGATTATCCCAGCCAGCGGTTCAAGCCGGGACAGTTGGAACATATTGTCGAGTGCGTGCGACAGGGTTCGGGGCTGGCCATGTTCGGCGGTTGGGAAAGCTATCATGGGCGGTTGGGCGAATATCATCGTTCGCCGCTGGCCGATGTTTTGCCGGTCGAGATGGCCGACGAGGACGATCGGCGGAATTACGCTCAGCCCTGCCTGATTAAGAAAACGGCCGATCACGCCATGCTCGAGGGCATTCCCTGGGAGATGCCGCCGGGGATCGGTGGTTTTAACGCATTTCAGCCAAAAGCCGACGCCCAGACGCTGCTCGCGTCGGTGCGGTTTTCGGTAAACTTCGAAGACAACGATTATACATTCACAGCGGAAGACGAAACGCCCTTGTTGGTTGTGGGCGGTTATGGCGAAGGGCGCGTGACGGCCTTGGCCACCGACGTGGCGCCGCACTGGGTAGGCGGGTTTGTCGACTGGGGCAACCAGCGAGTTGTCGCGGACGTTGGCGATGATTTCATCGATGTGGGCAATTGGTACGCGCGGTTTTTCCGGCAATTATTGCAGTGGACGTCTCGTTTTTAAGTAAATTTCAACACACATATACACTCTGATTTCACAAGGGAACTAATCATGCTCAAAGGTAACGCTATTCTCGGGCAGAGCGGTGGACCGACTACTGTTATTAACGCCAGCCTGGCGGGGATTATTCAAAGCTGCCTGGCGGCCGAGGCCGTCGAAAATGTTTATGGCATGCGATACGGCATCGAGGGTTTTATGAAGGGCGACGTCATCGATCTTGGGGCCGAAGACGCGGCCGTGATCGAGGGCCTGCGATCCACGCCCAGCTCGGCGTTGGGTAGCTGTCGCCATAAGCTGCAAGAAGAGGACTTTCCCAAGATTCTCGAACAGCTTAAGAAATACAACATCCGCTACTACTTTCTGATCGGCGGAAACGACACCATGGACACGATCTGTCGCGTGGAGGCCTATTGCAAAGAGCAGGGCTACGATCTGATCGGCGTGGGCGTGCCCAAGACGGTCGACAACGATCTGTTTGGCACCGACCACACGCCCGGCTTTGGCAGCGCGGGCCGATACGTGGCCACCTCGGTCAAGCAGGCCGGCATGCTTGCACGGGATATGAAATACGTCGACCAGTATGTGATTTTCCAGACCGTGGGCCGCTCGGCCGGTTGGTTGCCGGCAGCGGCCGCCATGGCCAAAACGGCCGAAGACGACGCGCCGCACATCATCCTGCTGCCCGAGCGGGCCTTCGACGAGGAGAAATTCCTCGACGCCGTGAAGAAGGCTCACGACAAGTATGGCTGGTGCAGCGTGGTTTGCGGCGAGGGTGTTTGCTATGCCGACGGGAGACCGATCAGCGCTTCGACCACGGCCGATAAGTTCGCCAACGTAGAATTCGGCGCCATGGGTGGAACCAGCGCGGCCATGATGTTGCACCGCATGATCAGCAACAAGTTCGGCTGGCGGGGCGAGTTCCAGGTTACCGAGTCGCTGCAAATGTGTGCCGCCGACCGGGCCAACCCGCTCGACTTGGAAGAGGCCTATGCATGTGGCCAAAAGGCGGTCGATCTGGCCACCACGGGCACCAGCGGCGTGATGGTTAGCATCAAGCGAGAATCGTCAGACCCGTACAAATGGTCGCTGGGCACGGCCCCTCTATCGGAGGTGGCCCTGGGCGAGAAACCCATGCCCGATGAATTTATCGACGACGAAAACATCTTTGTCACGCAGGCGTGTGTAGATTATTTAAAACCCTTGATCGGAGAATTGCCGGAATTTGTGCGATTTAAGGGCGTTGCGGTCGAATAGGATGGTTGACCGGCAAACCGGTCGCAAGCGACCGGGCTAAACGGCGGTATAATAGAGGACTGATGTAACAGTTTACTCGTACTGCCGGGGGTGGTCGGCGCAGTTCTGTGGGCGTATGCCGCTTTCGAACTGCACTGGTGTTGTAGCTGTTGGCGGCTAGAATGGGCGGAATTGTCTTTGCGAAATAACCTCAGTTTTGGGGGTGAACAACAGGTGGCCAAGATGCCAGAAGAACACGTAGGCAGTAACATCGATGAATCGATCCAGTTGAAGGATCCGTATTGGGCTGCCTTTTTGGCTTGGCTTGTGCCGGGGCTGGGGCACCTCTATCAGGGGCGTATGGCCAAGGCGGTGCTGTATTTCGTCTGCATCATGAGCACCTTCAGCTATGGGCTATATTTGGGCAGCGACAGCGAGTACGGTGTGGGCCGGGTGGTTTACGCCTCCTGGCGGCCGGGCGATAAGCGTTATCCGTATCTTTGCCAGATTGGCGTGGGCTTGCCTGCGATGCCGGCTTTGGTACAAGCCATCGGGGCCCGCAACGGCAAGGCGCCTTTGGGTGAATTCATGGCTCCGCCGCGATTGCAGACCAGCGAGTTGGATCTGCACGGACGTCCTTCCTTGCACCAGTTGCACCGCCGCTTGGCACGCTATTTTGAGTTGGGCACGGTTTACACGATGGTGGCCGGTCTTTTGAATATACTTGTGATCTTCGACGCCTTTGCCGGGCCGATTGTTGTTCCGGGCAAGGAAGAAGACGAAGCGGACAGCGACGAAAGTGGTAGCGACAAAGAGAGCGAGGTGCAGAAATGATAAGTTCTCTTTTGCCGACCGCTTTGAATACTATCGACCTTTGGTACGCCGTGCCTTTGATCGTGGTGGTGAGTCTTGTATATTCAGCCACGCGTCACGAGGAAACCGGAGAAATACTAATCCAATCGCTACGGACGGGCGTTTGGATCGTATGCTTTATGACCGTGATTTTCGCGCTTCTGATGATCGTTGCCTGGTGGCTGTGACAATCGCCTAGCGGGGCAAGCTGCAATCAAACCCAACCGTTTTGAAAGATATATTAGTTTTTCACGAAGTTGAACGTTAATCGCATTAAGGGTTTGCAGGAGAAATGGCGTGATGGACCCCAGCGTTTTAATATGTGAGCCTATTCTTGCCTTGGGCTGGGCGGCCGACCTGTGGTACGCAGCCTGGCTGATTGTGGTTGTGAGCCTCGTTTGGTCTGGCACGCGCTTCGAGCCGATGCCAAACATCTTCCGATATTCATTGCGTTGCGCGGTGAAGATGGTAATCGTCTTGTTGGCGGCCTTGATTGTATTGTTGCTGATGGATTGGATGACATAGAATGAGAATCGTAGTATTAGGTGCCGGCACGGTTGGCACTTCAATTGCCGGGATGCTTTGCGACGAGGGTCATAGCGTGACCGTGGTCGATCACGATCCGATGAAGACCCGTCACGTGAACGACCGGCTGGACGTTCGCGTGGTAACCGGCTCGGCGGCACAGTCGAGTGTGCTTTTCCAGAGCGGCGTTTTGGGCGCCGACCTGTGTCTGGCGGTTACCGGCAGCGACGAGGTCAACCTAATCGGGGCCAGCATGGCCAAGGCCATGGGCTCGCACCGCGCGGTGGCACGCGTATACGCGCCCGTGTTTCGCGACCTGAGCACGTTCGATTATCAGGACCACTTCAGGATCGACCGGCTGATGAGCATGGAGCATCTTTCGGCCATGGAACTTGCCCGCGCCATCCGCCACCCGGGCGCCAGCGCGGTTGAGATTTTCGCCCGTGGCGAGTTGGAGATGCGTGACTTGACCGTTTCGGGCAAGGCCAAGGCGGTGGGCAAGTTACTCAAGGATTTGGAGATTCCCACGGCCGTGCGTGTGGGTTCGATTGGCCGCGAGGGGCAAATGAAAATCGCCGCCGCGAACGACAAGATCGAAGTGGGCGACCAGATAACCTTGATCGGGACCAGCGAAGACATCGACAACGTGCGCACGGTTTTTCAACGCGAGCAGCCGCCCAAGCAGGGCGTGGTGATCGCCGGCGGCGGCGAGACGGGCTACCACCTTGCGCGGGTTTTGGAAGGCCGGCGGTTTGCCGTTTTGCTGATGGACACCGACCGCGAACGTTGCGAATTTTTGGCCAATCACCTCAAGCATGCGACGGTTGTCAACGCCGACGCACAGCGACGCAGCAACCTCGAGGAAGAGCGGGTGGGCAGCGCCGATATTTTTGTTGCCTGTACGGGTGACGACGAAGATAACATTATGGCCTGCATCGAAGCCCGCGAACTGGGCGCGCAGCGGATCATGTCGATTGTCAACCGGCCCGACTATGCCAACGTGGTCGCCAAGCTGGGTATCGACCATACGGTCAGCCCTCGCGATGTTGTGGCTAAACAAATTAAGGGGCTTTTGAATACGGGTGCTATAATTTCGAGGATGCCGCTGACGCAGAGTGGCGAGGTCGAGGTGCAAGAGATCGAGGTTCTCGACGGCGCGGCTGCCACGAACCACGTGTTGGCGAAGTTGGATCTGGCGCCGCATTGCCTTGTGGCCGCCTTGATCCGCGAGGGTTTTGTGCATGTGCCGGGCGCCGACGACCGGCTTTGTGCCGGCGATACGGTGGTGGCATTGGTCAACCGGGAAGCGTTTGCGCGGGTGGAAGAAATGTTTTCGGTGGGTGGGTAAACCGTCATTAGAACACGATCGCAGCCAAATGAACAAATCGCTTCTTTGCCGACTTTTGAGCATCATTGCCATTCTGATCGGCGCTTCGATGAGCTTTAGTCTGCCGTGGGCCCTGCCGGCGTTTGGTGGCGAGTGGAAATTCGAGCAGCATGGGTTTTGGGGCCTGTTGGCCGCGATGTTTGCCTGCTTTGCGGTCGGCGGAATTCTTCGGCGCTTGGGCAAAAACGGCCGCGGGCAACTTTTTCAAAAAGAGGCCATGGCCGTGGTGGGGTTGAGTTGGGTGCTGGCCACGGTGTTAGGCGCCTTGCCTTACACGTTCAGCGGGACGTATCGCACGCCAGACGATCGCATGACGTATGTGGATGCCATGTTCGAGGCCCAATCGGGGTTCAGCACGACTGGTGCGACCGTGTTAACAGAGTTGCAGAACCCGGAACTGGTGCCGCGCTGCATTATGTTTTGGCGCAGTTCGACACACTTTCTGGGCGGGTTGGGCATCATTGTGCTCTTCGTGGCAATTTTGGGACAAGGCTCGGCCGGCAAGGCGCTGATGAAGGCCGAGATGCCCGGGCCCAGCCAGTCGTCGGCGCAGGCCCGCATGCAGCACACGGCTTGGGTGCTGATATTTGTGTATATTGGGCTAAATGCTGCGCTGACCGTGATTCTCATGCTGGAGAACCTTTCGCCGTTCGACGCCTTGTGCCACGCCTTTGGGACCATGGCCACCGGCGGGTTCAGCACGTATAACGCCAGCGTGGGCTACTTCGAAACCAGGCCCGATCTGTATAACGCCTCGCTGATCGATTATACCATCACGCTGTTCATGTTCTTGGCCGGAACGAACTTCATGCTGCTCTACGCCTTGGTGATCTTCCAGCCCAAGCGGTTGCTGGCGGATATCGAATGGCGTGTATACGCGGGCATTATCGTGGTGGTTACGGTGCTGGTGGTGGCGGCCGGGCTATACGCTCATAACTTCGAGACCAGCGGCATGGTCTCGCCCGATGCGGCGGCGGTTGCGCTAGCCGACGGTGTGGGGGAAGATGCCCAGGCACCGAAACAGACGGTGGCCAAGGGCGTCCGCTACGGCCTCTTTCAGGTCGTTTCGATTATGACCACCACCGGGTTTTGCACCGATAACTTCGATACTTGGAACAGTTTCGGGCGGGGGATTATGCTGGTGCTGATGTTTATCGGCGGGTGTGCCGGCAGCACGGGCGGCGGGTTGAAGGTGATTCGGCACATACTGTTCGTGAAAATTCTTGGGCTGGAAACCGAACAATCGTTCCATCCCAGCGTGGTTCGACCCTTGCGTCTGGGCGGCACGCCGTTGGAAGATCAGACGCTACGGAAAAACATCCTCGTCTATTTCGGGCTGATCTTTTTGATATTCACCGCCAGTTGGATCTTTACGGTTTCGCTCGAGCCGGATTCGACCTGGACCGACAACGGCCACATGGTCGAACACAAGTTGATCGACGGCGCAAGCTGCGTGGCCGCCACGCTAAACAACATCGGCCCGGGCTACGGGGTGGTGGGGCCGACCAAGAACTACACGCACTTTCATTGGTACTCGAAAACGCTTTTCATCTGGCTGATGATGATCGGGCGGTTGGAGATTTATGTGATTCTGGTGTTGTTTATTCCGGGTTTTTGGCGCTCGCAGTAATTCTTTCGACGTGATACCTGACCGCGGCGAAGGCCACGAATCCCCAGTTGCAGCCGACCAGGATGAGGACGATCGTTTGCCCGCCGGCACCACCGGTGCCGTAGGAATGCAAGCCGCCGGTGAGGCGGAAGTTTACGCCGTACCAAGCCATCATGATCGCGGAGGCGCCGAAGATGGCTCCCAGGGCCATGCCGAAATCTCCGGACCAACCGGCCCAGCGGCCGTGCAGGATTACCATGTAGACCAGCAGGGTGATCAGTGCCCAAACCTCTTTCGGGTCCCAGCCCCAATAACGTCCCCAGGCGAAATCGGCCCAGATTGCTCCGGTGATCGTGCCGGCGGCCAGCAGCAAGACGGCCAATTGGATGGCCCGATATATGAAGCCGGCCAGCTCGCTACACGCGCGGGGCGGTAGTCGGCGGGCCGATTGGCGGGCCGGTTTGCCTGTGTTTTCTGCATCATCCACGTCGCGGTAGCGGCCGAAAGCGTAGAGGGCCATCGACACGTTGCCCAGCCCCCAGGCCAAGGCGCCGGCCCCGTAGCTGGCGACGATGATGAGTACGTGGATGGTCAGCCAGAAGTTGTTTCGCAAAATGGCCGCCATTTCCAGGCCCACGCCGCGATTGAAGACCTGGCCGGGCGCATAGTAGGCGACAAAGTAGGCGATCAAGGCCACGGCCCCGCCCGCGATTACAAAAATGCGGCGTCGGACGGCCTCGTCGAGCGCTTCTTTTATACCTTCGGTGGCCAGCATCCAGGGGATGAGGACCGCGCTGAGCAAGACGGCGGGAATGGCACGGGGGAAGAACCAAACCGTCCACAAGAACACCGGCAGGCTGATCGCCCAGAGTGCAAGCGAGCCGGTCAGCCCGGCCAGCCCGCCGCTGGACGCTTTTGGCAGCAGCCACAGCACGGACCCGTCGCCGCTGGGATTATAGTTGCCGATGGCCAGCACGTAGACCGTGCCCGCGATAAGCACGGCACGGACGCTCAACATGCAGACGCGCGCGAGTGACCAGGTTGAATCGGACTCGGCCGGCTCAATTGGATCGGTCGATTGGGCATCACGTTTCTTCGGCCATGGTATGGACGTGAGTCGCCAAGCGCGGCCCAAGCCCGGCCAGAGGATGGGCAAGATGCCGAACCAGATGCCCAGCAGGGCGACCGTGGCGGCCACAAACAACACTGTCTCGAACATGTTGGTGACCGGGATCATGCCGGTGATGGTTGCCCGCAGGTAGAGGCCCCAGAGCGTGAAGCCTTGTGCGGCGGTCAGCACAATCAGTCCCACGAGGAACATGGGCCGTCGCATGACGCCGAAGCCCAGCGCGAAGCACAACAGTGACAGCAGAGTTACGACCCATGACCACAGGAACGGGTCGAGGCGGTTGTAGAAGACCTCGTTGGCCGTGAAGCCGACCGGCGGGTAGGCCGTGGCGGCCAAGAGTTCATTGTCCTTCTTCTCGATGGGAAGATTTTCTCGCAGCGGTTCGATGGATTCACCCAGCTCGCGGACGGCGGCGGTGAATTTCCGCATGGATTGGGCGAATTGCTGCGGACGGTCGGGGGCTTCGCGGTCGAGGTAAACCGCCTTGACCTTTTCGAACGAGCTGCGCACGGCTGCCAGTTTGTCGGCAGGATAATCGGCCAGCGTGGCTGGTGAGGCGTAGAGAACCGCTTGCAGGTTCAACCAGGGCTGTGCCTGATGATGCGGGTCGCGGTCGCGTCGCAGGGCCCAGGGATCGAGGGCCGGCACAACGCGCAACGAGCGGCCGTTGTCGAAGAGCGAGCGTTGCAAGGCATCTGACAGGCGGGCCAGCTTTTTGGTCCGCGCGGCCAGCTTGTTCATCATCTCGCGGGCGTGGGCCAGCATTTCTTTATCGTCGTCGGTGGCATCGAAGGCCCGGTCGCGGGTTGCTGCGAAGTGCGATTTGAGCTCGCCGGCCGCTTGGCACAACTGGTCGGTGGTCTTCTCGGCTTTTTC